>NZ_JACJUP010000470.1:0-4826 GCF_014748295.1 Planktothrix sp. FACHB-1355
TGTACAACTTGCTTGTGCAAATCGGTTAAAAATTTCCGCCATTATCACCCGCGATCTTCGAGATTTTGAGGGTGCTACGTTACCGATTTTGTCACCAAGCGAGTTTTTGGAGATGTTGGATGGAAATAGTGAAGATTTGGCCGAGTAAATAAACACCGACCTTATGTTTGGAAGTTAGTATTGAATAATTGGCAAAGAGTCACAACTATGTCTATGTCTTGGCAAGAGATCCACAGAGAAGCTGATAAGTTATCGGTGTTAGAGCGCTTAGAGTTAATAGAAGCGATCGTTCAATCAATAACAGATGAAATCAGAAAAAATCCACCACCGCCAAAACAGCAAACGCCCGAATTACGCGAATTATTGGATAAAAAAGGGATTCTATATCGAGAAGTAAATGAAATAGCAATTTTAACACCGCGTCAGTTATTGGATACGCTAGATGAGGATTGCGAAACTTCTGGTTAGTTACCTCGCCATCCAAAATCCTCTCATCCAAAATCCGATTATGCCTCAAACTGTTTGGATCGCCCGACACGGCAACCGCCTCGACTTTGTAAACCCCGAATGGTTTTTAACCGCAGAACGCCCCTACGATCCGCCGCTATATGATGGCGATGAAGGAGATAATGGCTTTATTCAAGCGATGCAGCTGGGGCAACGCCTGAAGGGAGAAAAGATCGCTCACATTTTCGCCTCACCGTTTCTGCGAACGGTGCAAACAGCTAACCAAGTTGCGGAAGCACTCGATTTGCCGATTAAAGTTGAATCAGGATTGAGTGAATGGTTAAATCCAAGGTGGATGCGATCGCACCCAGAAAAACTCTCCCTGGAAGCATTGCACGCGCTATATCCCCGCATCGACCTCACCTACACCTCTCGCGTCATCGCCGAATATCCGGAAATGGGAGAAACAGCACTGGAACGATCGGGCCAAACTGCCAGAAGCCTTGCAGATGAGTTTCCAGAAGATATCTTGTTAGTGGGACACGGTGCATCGGTTGTGGGTGCAGCAATGGGGTTGCTGGGAGTCACAACCAAACCTGAAATCAATGCCGCCCTGTGCTGTTTGGTCAAAGTTATCCGTTACGAGCAAGAATGGGTGATGGAATTAAATGGCGATACTTCCCATTTGACCCGAACGGAGAAAGTAATTCGGTTCCACTAAAGTTTGAGATTACTTCTGACAGAGGATACCAACAGCAGCAGAACGCTTATACGATCGGTTCAGTAACGAGAGGAGGAAATACCTCCTAATTGAGAGAAACTAAATAAAGTAATGCGGTTTCACGAAAGCTATGACATTGTTATTGGCAGGCGATATCGGCGGCACCAAAACTCTTCTGCGATTGGTGGAGTTGCCAGCAGAGGGATCGATGTACAGCTTGGATGAGGCGACTTACGATAGTCCCCACTATCCAGATTTGGTGCCAATAGTGCAGAAATTTTTGGGCGCAGCAGCAGAACATTTGGGCTATACGCCCTTACCGCAAAAGGCTTGTTTTGCGATCGCAGGCCCAGTTGTCAACAATACAGCAAAACTGACCAATCTGACTTGGGCACTCGACGCCAAACGTCTGGAAAAAGAACTGGGAATTGGATCGATCGTTCTAATTAACGACTTTGCTGCGGTTGGTTATGGCGTTTTGGGACTAACTGAGTCAGATTTGCACACTTTGCAAGATCGTCAACCCCAACCAGACGCCCCTATCGCGGTAATTGGCGCTGGTACCGGCTTGGGACAAGGCTTTTTAGTTCCGCAGGGAAACACCTATGAGGTTTTCGGTTCGGAAGGCGGGCACGCTGACTTTGCGCCCCGCTCGGAGTTAGAATTCGATTTATTAAAATACCTGCGGGATAAACACGATATCGATCGAATTTCTGTAGAAAGGGTGGTTTCGGGCCAAGGAATTGTGGCGATTTACCAATTTTTAAGAGACAGAAACTATTGCCATGAATCACCAGAAATTCAGGAAATTGTGAGGAGTTGGAAACAACAAACCGGACGGATTGAAAAGACGGTCGATCCAGCGGCTGCTATTAGTAAAGCTGCTTTAGCAAAGAGCGATCGCCTCTCCGAACAAACGATGCAAATGTTTGTAGAAGCTTACGGTGCAGAAGCTGGCAATCTCGCTCTCAAACTTCTACCTTATGGCGGTGTTTATATTGCTGGTGGTATCGCTGCCAAAAATTTACCTCTAATGCAAGAAGGTAGTTTTATCCACGCTTTTACTAACAAAGGAAGGATGCGACCTTTACTGGAAAAGATGCCAGTGCATATAGTGCTTAACCAGCAGGTTGGACTCATCGGTGCGGCTATTTGTGCTAGCAGATTGTAGGCTAATCCTAATGATTCTAGATTTTAGAGTTGTGGTAAATCTAGAATCTAACTTTTCTTATTCAAACGAGTGCGATCGCAAAAACCTTTATGACTGCCGTTACTATCAATTTCAACTCCGTCATCAAACTAACCGACGACCAATTTTATCAACTGTGTCGGTCAAACCCCGATGTTAAGTTTGAACGCAATGCCAAAGGAGAATTAGTTGTTATGCCACCTACAGGGGGAGAAACTGGGAAGAGTAATTTTGAAATATCAGTTGATTTCGGAATTTGGAATCGACAAACTAAATTGGGAGTTTGTTTCGATTCTTCAACTTGCTTTAAACTGCCCAAAGGTGCCGATCGCTCTCCGGATGTAGCGTGGATAAGACAAGAAAGATGGGATGCCCTCACACCCGACGAAAAAGAAAAATTTCCTCCCATTGCGCCGGATTTTGTGCTGGAGTTAATGTCACCGACTGACAGTTTAAAAGAAACTCAAGAAAAAATGCAAGAATATATGGATAACGAAGTCAAACTCGGTTGGCTAATTAACCGAAAAACGCGCCGAGTGGAAATATATCGCCAAGGAAAACCAGTAGAAGTGCTGTCATCTCCAACTGAATTATCGGGAGAAGATATATTACCTGGTTTTGTTCTCAATCTGCAAATAGTTTGGGAATAGTATGGGGAATAAAAGCTTTATTGTCCATCTGTAGCATATTTATCTTTACCGCGTCTTTGATATTCAGAACACTTGACAAAAAAGGCAAAATAAGCTAATAGTTCCGAGAGCGACGATCGCACAAAAGCAGCAGTTGAGGCCAAGATCGGCCTATCCTAGAGATTGGATAGATGAAGTTAATTGTATTTGTTTGAAATCGCGTCTATGGCTGGACACAGTAAGTGGGCGAACATCAAGCGGCAAAAAGCGAGAGTGGATGCCGTCAAAGGGAAAATCTTCGCCAAATTATCGCGGCAGATGATCGTGGCTGCACGCACGGGAATACCAGACCCGGAAGGCAATTTTCAACTGCGGACGGCGATCGAAAAAGCAAAAGCAGCTGGCATTCCCAACGAAAATATCGAACGTGCGATCGCCAAAGGTGCTGGCAAACTCGGCGCTGGTGACAGCTGGGAATCTATCCGCTACGAAGGTTACGGCCCCGGAGGCGTGGCCATCATCATAGAAGCGCTGACAGATAATCGCAACCGCACAGCAGCCGACTTGCGAGCTGCCTTGAGCAAATATGGCGGCAATTTGGGCGAAACTGGCTGCGTTAGCTGGATGTTTCAGCAAAAAGGAGTTTGCATTTTACGCGGTGCGGTTGATGAAGATGCTCTGTTGGAGGCATCCTTGGAAGGTGGAGCCGAGTCATACGAACTGACTGAGGATGAGGAGGAAGGCGAAGGTGCGGAAGTTTTTACCGATGTCGCCAACTTGGAAAACCTCAGCAAAACTTTAAAGGAAAAAGGTTTTAACGTCAGCGAGTCAGAAGTGCGTTGGATACCGGGGAATACGCTGGAAGTAACAGACCCGATGCAGGCGCGATCGCTAATGAAGTTAATGGATGCCTTGGAAGATTTGGATGACGTACAAAATGTAACGGCGAATTTTGATATGGCAGATGAGTTGATGTCTGTCAGTATGGCTTAGCGTGTGGCAAGAAAAGCTTTTAAGTGAGGAAATCAAAAGCCGGGTTTCTTTACACGATCCAAGCAAGTACGATCTTTAGAAAAAGAAGTGAGGAAATCAGAAACCGGGTTTCTTTGCACAATCCAAACAAGCACGCTCTTTCAGCAAAAGAAACCCGGTTTTTTAACCCACAGATAACTTGAAAACTTATGCCCACAACTAAAACTCCCATTTTTCAAAAGATCTTCGGTAAAATTTCGCTGCGAACTGTCTTGATTGTTCCCTTTGCGTTACAGATTGTTGGCATTGTGGGAATAGTTGGCTACCTTTCTTATAAAAACGGACAAACTGCGATCGCAAATCTGGCTTCTCAGTTACAGAGTCAAGCTAGTTCGCGGATTTCTCAACACTTGGATACTCTTTTAGTTACTCCCCATCAAATAAACCAAATGAACCTAGCTGCCTATGAGTTAGGAAACTTAAATTTAGAAGACCTGGAACTTTTGGGTCGTTATTTTTACAAGCAAATGCAAATATTTAAAGATGTCGGTTACGTCAACTTTGGCAGCGTCAAAGGTGAATTTATCGGGATCGGTCGAGAAAGTGATGGTAGTTTGTATATGGAATTGATGCGACCTTCTGACAATGGTCGGTATAAACGATATGCGCTGGATAATCAAGGAAAACCGATTCGCGTCATCGGAGCCGAAGACTATGATTTCCGTAATGAAGATTGGTATGACGCGCCGGTGAAAGCTGGTAAACCAGTGTGGAGTGCAATCTACAACTGGGACGATCGACCGGAAATCATGTCAATTTCCTCTAGTTATCCAGTTTACAATCGAACTCGCCAACTGCTAGGCGCGAT
>NZ_JACJUP010000471.1:0-4826 GCF_014748295.1 Planktothrix sp. FACHB-1355
GGGGTGCGCCTGCGGCGCACCGCCCCAAGAGGAGTTGCAAAGGTTTTGCGAGAAATAAGGTGGGCTTGAAAAATAGGAGCCATATTCTGGTAATGTAGGAGTCATGGAAAAAAAGCCCGCCAGTATAATAGAGCAGATACCTCCTGATGATTGGGACAAAACTCCAGCCAGCGTCAAAAAAATGGTGGAGTTAATGGCGCAACGCATTGAAATATTAGAAAAGCAGGCAATTGAATTAGTCGAAGCCCAGCAGCAATTAGTAGAAAAAGTCAATAAAACATCAAAAAACTCCTCATCACCACCCTCTTCTGACCCGCCTGGATTTAG
The DNA here is from genome assembly GCF_014748295.1 of Planktothrix sp. FACHB-1355. Taxonomy (NCBI): domain Bacteria; kingdom Bacillati; phylum Cyanobacteriota; class Cyanophyceae; order Oscillatoriales; family Microcoleaceae; genus Planktothrix; species Planktothrix sp. FACHB-1355. The sequence goes on from NZ_JACJUP010000471.1 coordinate 328, forward strand.
CCACAAATCAAAGAAAAAAACTGGAAAAAAAAGGGGCGGTCAGCCTGGTCATGAGGGTCAAAGCCGGGACTTATACCCAATTGAAAAATGTACAACAGTCATAGAGCATCATCCCGTCAGATGCTCTAGTTGTGGAGTGAAGGTAAATCTGCTCCTTCTTTACTTCCAGAAATTGAATGAAGAGTGTAAATGAATCAATAATTTTTAATTTAGTTTTATATAGTTAGTTGATTACTAGCAATAACTTCTGCTGAGAATTTGGCTCATTAGTCAACAGAATTCCTGCGTTCATTATTGTTGGCTCACGCCGATATCTCAAACATATTGATGCTCAAACTCCTCTTGGGGTGGTGCGCCGCAGGCGCACCCCCTGAACGGTTACGTTTTATCTATTATCCTCATCCTGAAACTAAACCAGAGCATTTTCAAACCCCTGATACCCTGGAGATTATTACGTCCTTTATCAGTAATTTGAATGAAATATGGAGATGAAGTGATTATTGCTGTAGATAGCGAACAAATTGATATTGATAGCGCTCGCACTTGATTGACCCTACTGAGTTGGATCTCTCAAACAGATGCAGCAACAGCAAGATCGATGAAACATCCCGTTTTAGGATTTAAGATTAGCCTTTCTCCTTCTAGTAACTGAATTAATAAATTTTCATCCACAACTGACATTCCGATTGCTTGCTCTGGTAAGTCTTCACTTAATCTGACCGTTCCGCCAGGATTAAAAAGCAGCACTTGCCATTCAGTAAGTACGACAGTTACTTTTGGCAAAGTTAGGATTTGAAGAATGTAATTAGGAAATGGCATTGCTACAATAATTCTACCATTTTGCAAATTAATAGCTGCTAACTGTTGATCTACTCCTATCCAAACTGTTTGTTCATCAGGTGTTTTTTTGACGAGCGGCATGATGAGATCGCTTCTCCAATCCAACTGATGCCATAACTTCCTAAATGTTCGCCCAGTTCGATAAGTGTTTTCATAACAGTCCAGTCCACTAATGTCTAGATAGTGGCTAGACAATGTAGGAGTATCTCACCGGAGCTCAACCAAACGGCTGCCCCAAGAAACTACTAACAAGCGTCGTCAACAAAATCATCGCGTCGCTATTTTGCCTACAACGGAGGCGATGGTAGAGGCGTTCGAGCGATTCTTGGCTTTGGATGTCGCAAATGGGGATGCGGCAGAGGATACGGTTTACACTTACCAGCGGCGGTTAATTCAATATATTGATTGGTGCGACGAACAAAGTATCAATCCGGCTTTGGCAACCCAAGAAGATGTCAAGCTTTTTCGTCGCTATTTGGTGCAGTCCAAGCATCAAAAATCAGCTACCGTTGCCCTTACTTTGTCGGTAGTGCGTCGGTTTTACGAGGCAGCACTATCTAAGGGGTTGGTAAAGGAAAATCCCGCCGCTCAAATTAAACCGCCGAAGGAAAAGCTAGACCCGGCAGAACGGGTGACTTACTTGCAGGAAGAGGAACTCAAGCAGCTTTTGGCGGTGATTCCTCACGATGGCAGTAGAAAGAGTTTGCGCGATCGGGCTCTTTTGGGCATCATGGCACTGCAAGGGCCGCGCACGGTGGAGTTACATCGGGCGAATTTCGGGGATTTGGTGCGCTCTGGGTCTAATTGGGGATTGCGGGTAGAGGGGAAGGGTAGCATTAGAACGATTCCGCTGCGTCCGGATTTGAGTAAGGTCTTGTGGCAGTATTTGCAAGCAAGGGAGAGCGCAGGAGAGAAACTGATAAAGGACAGTCCTTTGTTCGTGACGGCGAGCCATCGGTTTGAGGGACAACGGTTATCGCGGCGCGGGATTCGGTGGATCGTGGATGAGTATTTGGTGGCGGCGAAACTGAAAACAACCGAGAACGCAACTGAAGGACGGCGGCTATCAGCGCATAGTCTCAGGCATACGGCAGGGACGTTGGGATTGCGAAAGGGGGCAGATTTGAGGCAGGTGCAGGATTTGTTGGGTCATAAAGACCCGAAGACAACTGCTTTGTACGCTCACGTCAACGACCGTCATGCGTTCAATCCGGCTTTGGGGATTGATGTTGAGGTGTGATGCCGAATGGCACAGTTGTCGCCACTGCAATGATGCGCTTTCGAGTGCAGGTCGCCCAAGCATAAAGGTATCGGCACAATACGATCGCGGCAAGAGAACATCACACTTCATTATCAAACGCGATCGCGTTTGATTCAGCGCTAGAACTAGAGGATTGAATTTCAGCCGGGGGAAATGTCAAAACCTAACTGCTCGAGCTGGTTAATAACTTCAACGGGTGCTGCCAGCCACACGGCTTCCTGCTCTTGTGAGGTCAGGTTTGCCATGCACTCCAAAAAGCTTGCCAGTTCTTCAGGTGTGCCAACGGAGGCCATTGCTTTTAGGTAGGGCATCAAGTTTTCATTTAAGCTCGAATCCTTGGAACCATTTTTTGGTTCCAAATCAAATCCAGGTGTGGTGGGGATTTCGGCTGGAACCATTTCACTTGAAAAATTACCTTCATTTTTTTGGGAGTCGGAAGAAGGTATTTGAGATGCCACACCAGGGGCTGAATTAATTGCTCCTGCTGTTTTGGGATGGTTGTTTTCTAAATCGGATGGTTCCGTGGAAGTTTGAGAAGCTGAACTGTTTATCTGGTAAGCTTCCATGCTGGAACCAGAATTTGGTTCCAATTGGTTTTGAGTGGTTCCATTGGTTCCATCGGTTCGATCGATTGGCTCACCTTCTGGTGGAGCGGGTTCTTGAGGGTCGTCTAGCTGGATGTACTCGGCTGCTAGAATGGCGGGAATTTCCCAGCAACGCCGCTTTTTCTTGGGTGGCGGGGCAGGTAAGGGAGGTTTATTTTGTGGGTTGGATTGGGAAGGCGATCGCCCGAACAGCAATGCTCGTGCGTAGGTTTGGGATAAGTCTTTGCTTTCGTCAAGCCATTGGGTAGAGCGCGTCTTACCTCCAGCTTGTTCGATTAGGGTTTTGATTACTTTTTTGCTGTAGGGCAGGTCGAAGTTTTCTTTGAGTAAATCGAATACTCCCACTTCAATGGCAATGGTACGGCAGCAACCGAATTGGTCGTCGCAGCGGCGCAGGTTCCAACCACCCAGTAAGTTCTCGGCTTGGGCGGTCATCATCACGCCTAAAAAGTGGGTTAGGGCATCTTGGGAGGATTCTTCGTCATTGGCGTTCGGGCACAAAACATTAATCAGATACTGCTTCACTTCGTCCGGGTTTATCCCGGCTAGAGCGGCCAATTTCATCGTGTAGACACCAATCAGCGCTAATGAGGGAGCTACGCGATCGTGGGCGAGGGGTAGGTGTTGAATCAGTTCGGCAGTTAATTCGTTAACTTCTTGCTGGGGATAACCCAACTTGATGATGCTGGTAAAGGCACCGCTGGCTTGTCTTTGCGCTTTCTTTAGCTGGTTCCAGGCGTGCGGTACGGCATCTTTGGCTACGGGTATCCACAGTCGGATCAGGCGGCTGAGGGTGGCGGGGAGCTTTTCACCGCAGGCTTTATTAGAATTGACGATCAGGGCGCAGTGGGGTTGTTGTACGTTCCAGCGTCGCTTGCGGGCTGTGGCGTTATACCAGTTGCGTATCCACTGTTCTAGTTCATCATAAATTTTGTCGGGTGGGTCGTCTAAGCAAATCGGTAGAGAACCGCAGAGTTTACCCTGTTCCCAAAGTGCTGAAGGGCTGATGTCACCGACAATCGCGCCGGAGATCCATTCGTGGCCAAATAAGCTGAGGCCGCATTCTACGGCGATCGTTTTACCGCCTCCGTGCGGGCCGTAGGTGTTGAGGATGGGGAAGCGTCCTTCAATTTCGATAATGGTTTGGAAGTGGGCGGCAGCGGCACAGTAGCCCAATACGAAGAAAGCGGGCAGAAAGTTGGAACCGAAGAATTGGCGCATGGCGGCCACCAGTTGCGGTAGGGCTTCTGGATTGGGTGGGGCGATTTTGGGCGATTTAATCTCATCTAAACCTTTTTCGCAAGCTCCCAAGTTTGGATTCCAGCAAACGCCTGTTTCCTCTTCTGTGGTGGGGGTGCCATCCGGTTTAAATTGGCCATCTTTGAACACCCAGATGCCGTTGTCTTGCTTTCCTACGCGGTTGGCTAGCTGGTAGGTAATGCCTTCCCGGTAACGGTAAGCCAATCGGCGTTCGCGCAGTAAAGCTTTGAGTTGGTCGGTTTTGAGGTTACAGGATACATCGACTCCCATTCCCTTTTCGATCGCTAGCTCGAAGTCAACGGCTCGCTTGCAATCGGAACTGGAAATGACTACGCGCTTCTGCCAGCCATCGGTGCTTCTTTTAACTTGAAGGATGTAACCTCCCGGTTCGCCTGCTAATTCCCGTTCGATGGTAAAGTCGAAGTCGCATAAAGGAAGGAATTTGCGGATTTTTTCGGTGATTTGCTGGCCTTTGGCGTCGAGTGCGGGTGTGGTTTCTCCGGTTACGGCTAGAAATTGCATTTTAGAAATGG
>NZ_JACJUP010000472.1:0-4815 GCF_014748295.1 Planktothrix sp. FACHB-1355
ACCCAGCTTTAAGCGAAAGGCTAAGTTCGGCCAAGCGTAGCGCGTCCAAGCTTCCTGAATTGCTAGCAGCGGCGGATGAGTGGGAAAAGAGGGATGATGACCGACGATCTCGCTATTACTGGTAGGCTGAGTTAAATCGTGAGTACCTATTTGCAGAATGACGGCATCTGCGTTAAAAGTACCGAATTTCCGCAGGTATCCGAGTTGATTGCCAATTCCCCAAGAACCGGATGAGGCGTTGAGAACTTCTGCCGGATGTCCGGATGCAGATAATTTTGCCTCAAAAAGTTCTGTAATAATTTGACTTTGATCTGTAGGATTACCGCCATTAAGAACCGAGTCGCCCAGCATTAATATTCTCAGTTTTCCTGCTGGCTTTTCTGGTGTAATCGGTTCGGAACGCTGAGAGTATTGGTTGTACTGAATGTGCTTGCCAAATCGAAATATTTTTTGATTTGGTTGAAATCGATAGCCTGTATCGGAGTCAGCTTGTACTAAAACTGGATTTCCCAAACCCAAAGCCAGCCGCAATGTCACTTCGGTGGTGATTAAGATCCCAACGACAGAAGCCGGTATCCAATACTTAGCTGGTATCCTCATCTCCACACCTCCAATTTATGAGAAAAACTGGCTCCAGTACGACCTGTAAAAATCCAAAGCAACGAACGACAAATATCGCGGAAAATGCGAAGCCAAGATTCGACTGGTTCGCCGGATGGCACGGATACTGGTGTAAAGGCGATACCTTGGCTGCCGAAAATGATGGTAGCGATCGCCATCGCTCGCGGTATATGATGGGCTGAGGTAATTACGTACAAATGTTGCATATGCCGACTTTTGAAATCGGCAACTAAAGTGGTAAAGTTGGTGACAGTATCTACTGCTCGTCTATCTATATGCAGTCTGCTTTCTGGAATACCGTAGGCGCGAAAAATCTCGTTACTCCTGTAAGTCGGTACGCCAGTAGAAACCCAAATTTCTAATGTAGGATGAGCGAGGGCAAATTCGGCGGTAAAAATTTCTCGCTCTATTCCTCCGCCTAATGTAAATATAGCTTGGGGTTGGGGTGCTTGCAGATGAGCGATCGCCAGTCGCACCGGAATTATTACTAGCAATACCGTCAGGGCGGTGCTTGCTAAGAAGAGTAACTTAAATCGCTTCCGTTTGCGATTCAACACATTAGCCAATGTTTAATAATTTTCCACGCTACACACCCAAATTACCGTGCTGTTAAGGAAACTGCCACTCCAGGGAAATGGAGAGAAAATCCGCCGCTCGATTTTGACTTTTTCTTGTAATAGTTTCTCTATTTTACGATAATCAAATCCCTTGTGACCAGTGTAGTCTAATTGCAAAGAGTGAGAAGAAGTAAAACTGTTAGCATCCCATAAAATAGCCGCTGAAAATATCTCTTTTAACTTATATGGTTCGTAGCCATAATTTCCATTCCTATTAGCAAAATAACGTCCCATTTGCTTTAATAAAAGTGATGGCCCAATCTCGATAGGTACAGAAATTACCATTGTGGCTTTTGGTTGACAATAAATTAGAATTTGCTCCAAAGCTTTTTGAGGATTACCGATATGTTCGAGCGTTTCAGTGCAGAAGATTATATCGCAACTTTGTGGCGGTATTTTTTGCGATAATTCCTCTGGTTTGCAAAATTGAAAGCCAGGTATATCCGCGAATATTTCCTGGCAAGCTGACAGCATATAGGGATCTACATCAACGCCTATTCCCGATTTTACTGTGTTTTGCTCGTATGCTGTTCTGAGCAGCCAACCGTCGCCACATCCGTAATCTAAGGCTCGATCGTATCGAGTGTTGCCAAGAACATTCAAAACGGCGCTAAAGCGGGATTGATGTGCAAAACGAGTCAGGCGATTGCCTTTTTGGAGCAGGCGTTGAGAGTAGGACATTTTTTTGAGGGGCTAGTGCATTCCGATCTAAGTTTCCCACAACTACCGCCAAAGATGAGGAGATGGGGAGGGATTCGGAGATTGAGACTTGTAGGTGCTGGATCGTGCTGAGGAATTAGTCCTTTTTGCCTTTGCGATCGTAAAGAACAGCATGGGCATCTTTCTGCGGTCTCAAAGCACGAGCGAAAGAGCGAACTAGATTGTCTACAGGATAAAGCATTTTGTTGAGCATTTCACTCTTTCTCGCTCTGAAAGATGTGACATGATAGTAGTCTGTTCCGTCTGGAGATTCCTCTGTGAAAAAGTACAGATTTATCGATTTGCGGCTATCGCCATCTGGTGTATTGACGCGGCGATATCCATGCCACGATTGTTTGTCGGTTGCGAAAATAACCATGCGATTGAAGCTCGGTAAAATCGCTACTGATTCGGACATATCTGGCGACCACAATTCCAAGTGTCCTCCCTTTTCTTCTGTCCAATTTTTGTTCAAATAAAGCAGTAAGTTTAACCGACGATACCAAGGATTAACTGGGTGAGAACTGTTATCCAAGTGAACGTTTAAGAAACTGCCGTTTGCTCCTTGGGCGAGTCCGGCGGCGTACAATTGGCTATCTGAAAGTAAGTTGGGTATGCCAGAAATTCTAGAAAGAAGATCGATAAGTCGTTGCGAGTGCAGGTGTTGAAATACAATTTCGCTGAAAATCGGATTGAATTTGTTAATGGCGGGGTCTTGAGCTTTATCTTGACGGAAGTCTTTTAAGACATCCATTTCTGCAATTGTGGGGAAGACGTTAAAAGCTTGGGTGGCAATTTCTTCGGGCAAGAAGTTATCGATAATTAGATGTCTGACGGGTTTTGATTCGGCAAAACTTTTGGCTAAGTTATCGATTTGAGATTCGATCGAGTTGTAGTTAATCATTTAATTTTCCTCAAAAAACTAATTCATTTTTCTGTTTCTAAAACAGTCGCTCATCTCAGTTTTGAGTTGTCTGGATATGGGGGAATGGGTTGTTGCTGAAGAATGGAAGTATAGACGGCGGCGAGATGGTGGCCAATCTTCTGCCAGGAATAGCGATCGCTTGCCAACCGCTTCCCATTCTCCCCTAATTTTTGCCGCTTTTCGGGAGATTCTAGCAATTGGGCGATCGCATTTGCCAAAGGTTCGACTTCTCCCTCTACTACTAACCCAGTCTCAAAGGCAGTAATTTCCTGCGAAATTTGGATATCGGGGGTGACAATTACTGGCAAACCAGATGCTATTGCTTCTCCAACAGCAATACCAAAGTTTTCGGAAAAGGATGGCAAAACAAAGATATCGGCACCTTGCAGTAACAAATCTTTATCTTCACCAATCGCAAAACCTGGTAAGGAGGTGCGACTTGCTAAATTTAGCGACGATATCAAGTTGTTCAGATAGCTGAGGTAATCTGGTTCTCCCGAACCCGCTAAGATCAAATGAAAGTTGCAGTTTCGCTCCGCTAATTGACTGAGCGATCGCAGCAGCAAATCCGGGCGTTTTTTATAATGAAGCCGAGACAGAAATAACACGATCGGAGTTTGCGGAGCAATGCCGTAAATTTCGCGTATTTTCTGCTTAGCAGCGGGTCGAAAAATTGGCGGTGACACACCAAGAGGTAGGACGGCGGTGGGAGTTTGAATGCCAAAATTGCGGACATCTTCGGCTTCACCGATGGAAGTGCAGTGAATAGCGGCGGCGCGAGCGAGATTTTTGCGCTCGATTAAAAAGCTATAAATTTGCTTTTTAAGGCGACTTTGAGATAACGCCCAAGGAGTAAGTTGACCCATTGCGCGGACTGTGTAAGGAACTTTTTGCCATCTGGCGATCGCACCGGCACAAGTACAAGGATACGAAAAAAGATAGTGGTTGTCTAGAATATCGTAATCTCGAATATGTTCCCAAAGCCAACGAGTGAGTGGTGCGGAAAAGACAAATCCTTTATCTTTTGCTATTTGTACTCCTTTGGCGGGTGGCGAAAATTGCTCAAAAAACCAAATCGGTACTTTCTCGTATTCAATTCGCTGATTTAAGGGTACATCTAGAGGGGAAAGTCCGTCTGAACCGTTGTCGTTGGTGGTAGCAATTTCGGCGTCAATTCCTTGCTCTCGTAAACATTTAATTAAATTTAAAACGACTTGGGTCGGCCCTCCCCGACGCGGCGATACGGAAGGAATAATATGCAATACTTTCATTGGCTAACTCCTATGGGAGAGTTTTCAATTAACTCTGCCAGAGTTTTTTTATAACGTTCAAAGCCGAAAGTATCGATTACTTTTTGACGCAATAATTCAGGCTGATACATATTGGTGTGAGGGAAAGTACGCTGTAAAATGGAAATTAGGGTTTCGGCGATTTCTCCTACATTATCAGGAGAAACTAAAGCTCCTAATTCGCCGTGGCAAAGGGCGTCGATCGCACCGTCTCGATCGCCTCCCAAGGTAGGTTTACCGCAAGCCAAAGCTTCTAGGTAAACGATACCGAATCCTTCGCCTTTGCTAGGCATGGCAAAAACATCGCAAAGATTGTAATGGTCTCCAAGTTCGCTATCGGGAATAAATCCAGCTAGGGTAACGCAGTCTTGCAAGTTGAGTTTGGCGATCCACTGTTCGATGCGGGGCCGATCGTTTCCTTTTCCTACCAAAATGTAGCGCACTTTGGGAAGATAACGCCGAATTTCCGGCAAAGCTTGAATAATGCGATCGTATCCTTTATATTGTTCGCTGTTGTCTAATCTCGCTACTGTGAGAATTACCGAATCTTCTGGCGTCAATCCATAACGTTCCATCAGATATGGCGGTTTGGGTGCAATTTGAAAACGACTGGCATCAAAGGTATTTGGTAGGAGAGAAATTTTCAGCGGGTCGAGGTTTTGTT
>NZ_JACJUP010000473.1:0-4790 GCF_014748295.1 Planktothrix sp. FACHB-1355
CGTCAACTGCCTCAAATTGATCATGTGAATAACTTGACGACCGGGATCGATTTTGAGCCAGCCCTTGCTATCCAGTTTTTCCATAATTTTAGTAGTTTCCTCCACACCTATATCGGACACATCAGCCAAATCTTTGAAAGGAATGTTATAGATTTCCATTCCCTTTTCCGTTGATTGACCGTAGTTTTCTCCCATTGCCACCAAAGTGTTAGCTAACTTGACTGCTGGAGGCTGATGGCGCAGATGAAAGCGATGGTTCATTTGGCGCAGTCGCCGTACCATTACTTGCAGCATCCGATGGTGTAGCTGCGGGTCTTTAAATAACGTTTGAATAAAGCGCTGCGCGTGGACGCTCAGCAAGCGTACCGAAGAGAGGGCAATCACATCGGTAGAACGAGGTGATTCATCCAGAATCGCCATTTCACCAAAAAAATCGCCCTGCCCCAAAATTGCCAGCGTCACACCGTCATCCCCAGTGATGCGCCGGACTTTTACCCAGCCAGATACAAGGAAGTAAACAGCATTACCCCAGGCATCTTCCATAAGAACCGCTCTGCCTGCTGGGTATTCGTGTTCGTCAGCAACCGACAAGAGCCATTCTAAGGTTTCTGGGTTGACAGTGTTAAAAAGCGGGAAAAGTTCACTAAAATCTTCAGTTTGCATGAAAGATCTTAAAAGTAGTAGACCAACATTGGCAGCAGTAATGTCTTCTCCCTTGCTAATGCAAGGATCTGCCATCGTAGCAGCAAAGGCTAGCTGGTATTTTCCCAGTCTAACGATAGCTGGTTTAGAATCAAACGCCTGTGCCGTGCTTCAACAAACCTAACAGTAGGAAATCGCTTCATAACTAGAGGGTATTATTAGTAACCCTATTGGTGTAGGTGCTGTTGCAGGCGATCGCAAAACGTTTCCGTATGCGAAAACCTTCGCAAGGAAAGCATAGCCTTTACGTTAGCGTAGCTTGACGTAGGCATAAGATATCTCTGCGCTGGTATACTTTGCAGCCCGATTCGACTTGTACGCACACTGCCAATAATGTTTCTGGTGTCCGCTTTACTATTGTACTCGCAATAAAGCTTATCCCCTCAACTGGTGGGATTTTCGTCGCTGTTTGACTCAGCTTGCAGCAGCTTTAGGGCTTCCAGCTGTTTGTTCAGGCTCTTGACTAGCTCATCCAGAGCAGGCAAAGCTTCTAATTGTCCTGCTGTCAGAGTAGGATCGATGCGCGTGCGCTTTTGAATTTCATTGAGTTTGGTTTGCAGTTGCTGGGCCATCGTCAAGGCATCGCGACTGAGATTTTCTAGTTGCTGCTGTTGGTAAAACTTCAACGCAGCGCCGCGCAGAACTTGCAGGGTTCCTTCCTCGCCGTGAGTACCGGGCATCACCCGCAAGCGCAATAGCAAACGGTTTTGTTGATAGATCCTCTCTATTTCTACCTGTTTCGGGTGTTCTACCGGAATTAAAGACAAGTGGGTTAAGCGCTTGAGTTCGTTAATGACTCCCTGAAAAACAGCTGCATCCAGCCCTTCCAACACCGACTGCAAAACACCGTTCTGGCTCCACAGAATGCGACCGCTATTTTGATGTCGCTCGAAATAAAGCCGACCGATACCGCCTGCAAGCACTCTGGCGAGCAATTCGTGGAGCAAGTTTTTTGGCGGTAGCGTTGCCAGAACTTCCACCGGACTGGAGATGCGGTCTGCTTGTACTTCCAAGACAGGCAGGCTGTACCCAGAAGGCAGTGCCACAGACATTTGAGAGGGTTTCACTCCGCTCGGCTGTCGCTTTGCAGTCGTCTGATTTGTGATTTGGGCAGGAGCGGGATGTGAATGGCTCGAAGTTGTCGATGGCGGCGGTACAACGTGCGATGAACTTGACACAAAGTCCGATTTGTCTAACTCTTCTGGACTGTCTACAATCAGTGTCGGTCGATCGTGTCGATCTAAGCGATTGTCTGATGCTGAGTTTTGCTGTTTGGCACTGGCTTGCTTCAGCTGTCCCATGTGGTTTAAGTACGCCGATAGCACCGCTTGATGCTGTGTGGCTGTAATTGACTGCGGCACCAACGAGCAATTCATATAAGCTAAAATCCGGCGCACGTAATCTAGAGCCGCAGTATCATCTGGATTCACCATACCTAAATTTAGGTGGGTTCCTTCCAGAGAAATAGGCAGGACTTGATGATACAGACAAGCTTCAAAGGGAAGGATAGTGTCTATTAACCGGAATGTTACTTCATATTTTTCCCTATCCATCCCTTTATCCGATCCAGGTGCCGAAAATTGCTGATAGCTGGTGCGCTTTTGACTAACTGTGTTATGTGCCAAGGGTGCCATAGGTGTTTATTTAAGCTTACTACCATTTCTCACAATCCCAAGGCCGATCGAAAGTTTTGTGCTTTGAGCTTTGAATTGCTGGAGGTGGGTTTAATCACCTTATCTGTTTTTTTGACGAGTCCACTTTGCCAAACTCGTCTATTTTTATACAGATACTTCCTTCACTTCAAAACCTTATACTCATAACTTGGGACTTTCTTGAGGAGCGGTGTTGAAGACTGCGATGCAAAAATGGGGCTCAACAGAGCTACTTTAACTGTCGCAGCCGACAACTGTGTCAGTTTGACCTTTTCACCTAGAAGGTTTGACCCAACCAAGGATTTGTGGTTAGAACACCCTACCCTTCTCTGTTGTTAAATGTCTCTTCTAATACCAAATTGCCATCATTTAGTCAATAGCGTTTATCTCTAAAGAGATATTTCTTTATGTTTATGACTGGAATGAAAGCGCGATCGGTATTAGCCAGCAATAGCACCCTTTTGGATAAGGAGTATATTCTAACTTTTGTTTTATTGAACAGTAAAGCCTTGATAGGTGGCAAACAATACACCCTCTATCATATCTTTCAGCTTTTAAATTTAAAAAAAGCTTTAATTTTTTGTGATGAATTAGGAAGCGCTTCGCTTTTCTTGGGCTGCTAAGTACAGCTTGCTCCATTCGCCCATGACCTGATTGGTTTTCAGGTTCAAGTCTTGGGCGATCGCTTCTAAGGTTTTCCCAGTCGCCAGTTTGTCTAGCAGTCGGCGTTGTTCGTCTGTCAGGCTTTCCTTGTATTCCTGCCACTGCGTTGGCGTCAAACCCAGTCTGTGTTCCTGTAAGGAAGTTTCCAGCCAGTTGGCGACTAACTCCGGTTCCACTTTGAGGCCAAATACTCTGATCGCGTGATAGCTAATTTTTTCGCGCAGCCGATATATTTCTTTGATCGGCTTGTTCAAGGCGCGGGCAATCTCTTCCTGAGAGCGACCTTGGAGATAAAGCTTGAGCCAATCTGTCGCCACTTGGCCCAGGTTCTGGGTCAAATAATGCTCAAATTCCTGTTTTACCGCCGATCGCGCTGCCATTTTTTCTTCCAAGGCTTGCTTTTCTTGATGCAGAGCGATCGCCTGCGCGTCTAGCAGACTCACCGGGTTTTCTGCATCGTCTGGCATCACTTCTTCCGAAACCAAACGCACCAAGTCACCTGTCGGCACTTGGGTAATCCCTCCGCGTCCCGATCGGCGCAAATAGTTCACAAAACGATAAAGCAGCAGCGGTTGGTTGCGTATCGGTCGCAGACAGTATTCTTCCGTACTGGCCAGCAGTAGGGCGTTTCGCAATCGGGAATCTGAGGTGGACTGAGCAATCCAGCCGATTTGCTCCTGCAAGTAGCGATCGCTGTTTAACAATTCTTGAATCACTTCTTGCAGAACGTCCACCACAGCTCGCTGCCGATCGCGAGAAAGCGCCACCCAGGTCTTGATTTTATTTCGCAGCATCACCAGCGAACCCAGCCGACTTATCAAGTTCCGATAAGCTCGCTCTGGCCCCACTTCCAAATAGCGATGCCGTAAAATGCGGTAACGGTAGTCCATCGCTTGCTCGGCAATTATTAACTGGGCCGGGGTTAACGTCTCATAACGCTCCAAATCTTTTCCCAATAGCCAGCTAACGATACTCTCATAAGTTGCCGAGTCGTAGTTCGGACAGTCTACCTGGAGCCGCGATCGCCAACTATCAGCGAGGTTTTCAGCTATTTGCATGGAATCTAGCTCCTCAAGTCCTTATAATCGAGAGTTTGCCTCACAACCTTGTCGATGTATTCACCCACCTGGGTAGTGTTGAGTTTTTCGGTCGTCGGTTTTCGGGTGCTTGTATACCGATTACCAATAGTCGTTTACCGATCGCAAACACCATATCCTGGCAAAATCCCAGAATACACTGAGATTTAGTCGAGGCCACTTCTTGTTTATATCGCCGTCCTCGCACAAGAGGTGTTTTAGATCACAAGTGGCCAGAGAGCAGCCTCACGTATCGGCTATTTTAATATTTGTAAATTTTAATTAAGGGTTTTAAGATTGCTTAACTTAGCTTTTATGGAAACTATGCACCCAGAATCGGTAGAATTGCGTTTAGAAAAATTAAAGCAAGACCAGGAACTCATATTAGATCGAGTGGACAATGCGATCGCTCTGTTCGATTACTCCCACAAACTCGTCTTATTTAATCAGAAGCTTTCTCAGATTTGGGGATTTTCCCCAGAGTGGCTGCAAAGCAAACCCACTTATGAAACTGTTTTTGCCGAGCTGGTAACGCGAGGCTTTTGGTCTGAGGTACAGAAAAAACAGCTCGCTTCTACGATCGAGCCAGCAGAAGTTGAAAACGTTTCCTACTATATAGAACAAAGTAACGGAGTTTCTCTGGAGGTTTACGTCACAGTCACGTCCGATGGCGGACGCCTGTGTACTTTCCGAGATG
>NZ_JACJUP010000474.1:0-4767 GCF_014748295.1 Planktothrix sp. FACHB-1355
AATTGTGAATGTTGAGCTAAAAAACCATAAATATAGAGAACTTAGGATTTCTTTATCATGCTCATCTAAACCTGGTATTCGCAGCGGCTGGGGTTCCTTTGAAAGTTTGATAAAGACTGAACGACGCGCTCGCGCAATTCCCAGAGCAGCAAAAATACTTAATGCCGCACCACATCCGGCAAATATCCAGATATAATTAGGTCTATTGAACGGTGAAAAAATGTATTCTTGCGCAGGAGTGAAAACGAGATTATTTGTGTGAGGGCTTGGATGCGGTTTGTAAGTCTGCAAAACCTTAATGATTGCTTGCGTTCCAGTCAGCATAGCCCCGTTAAAATTACCTTGATTGACGCGGGGTCGGATCTCTGTTTTAATGAGGCTAACAACCCGATCGTCTGGAAAAATTTCGATAATGCCCCAACCCGTGACAATTTCAATGCGATCGTCATCTTTGGAATATAAAAGCAGCACTCCATTGTCTAGACCTTTTTTGCCAATTGTCCAGTACTTAAACCAAGCCAGTGCAAATTCTCTGGGAGAGGTGTAAGGTGAGGTTTCGGGTACAGTTACAACCATGATTTCACAGCTATTTTGCGCTTCAAGTTGTGAAATCGATCGATTGATTTCTGCTTCAGTTGCAGGACTGAGAATGTCGATGGTATCTGTCACCCAGCCATTTGGTCTGGGGCCCGGTACTTCCTGTACGGTGATGGCTTTACTTGGGATGGGAAAGCTAGCGATCGCTAAACTCAGAAAACCGACACAAAGGGTTTGATGGATAGCAAGGGCAACAAATTTCACAGCTTTAGCCTCTGGTGTTGCAAAGTTGCTGCGGTTGAGTTGATTAACCTCCCGCATCTTTAGAATCTTTGATTTGCCCTGGTTGCACCAAGATCGGCTTACGATCGGTAAAACTACGGTTTCTAGTCGATCTTGACAACAACCAAGTCATAATATATATGACCGAGAAGTTATTGGTTTGAGAGCCACCCGGATTCATCCGTGGGGTTAATTCAAAATCCTTTTATCCAAAATCCTTTCCACGAATGACCACGCTCAAAGCTTCTAAGCAGGGACTGGCAAGAATTAAGCAAGCGAGAGAGAAAAAAGGGTGGCCTGTAGCCGATCGCAATTGGCTGGAAGCAGCAAGTCTGTTTCTGAAAGTTGATTGGGAAAAAACCGGTTATCTAGCTGAGGGGATTTCAGAAGGAACTTGGAGTCGCTTCTTGGCAGGAAAGCGTCCGATCAATGCCGCTGCTTTCCAAGCTTACTGCACCGTTCTCGGACTGAACTGGGAAGAGGTAGTTAATCGCACTCAGCGCTTAGATTGGGACTCTGCACCGGATTTACCCAGTTTCTACGGACGCGCAAAAGAACTGGCTACCCTCAAACAATGGATTGTCAAAGATAGATGCCGTTTGGTGACTATTTTGGGTATGGAGGGAATTGGCAAAACTGCTTTGGCTGTACGCACCGCAGAAGAAATTCAGGATGAGTTTGAGTACGTAATTTGGCGATCGCTGCGCTATACCCCATCGATCCAAGCAATTCTCGCAAATTTGCTCAAGTTCCTATCCCAACATAAAACCGATCTACCAGACAGCATAGATTCTCAAATATCGAAATTGATAAGTTACTTACACAAACATCGCTGTTTGGTGATATTAGATGATTTTGAAACAGCGCTCAAAAGTGGTGAATTGGCGGGACGATATTGTGAGGGATATGAAGCTTTTGCTGAGATAATCAAGCGAGTGGGGCAAGAACGCCATCAAAGTTGCTTGGTACTAGCCAGCGGCGAGAAACCCAGAGAAATTGCTTTTCTAGAGGGAGAAACCCTACCTGTACGTTCGTTATCCCTGACTGGTTTGCAGGAAACAGAAGCCCTGGAAATATTTAGGGAAAAAGGTTTGTCTGACCAAGAAAAATGGCGTAAATTAGTTGAAATATATCCAACTAATCCTTTAGTATTAAAAATCATTGCAGCGGTTATCAAAGATTCATTTAATGGTCAAGTCGGTGAATTTTTAAAACACAATACCATATATCTCGGTTATATTAGCGACATTTTAGACAAGCAGTTTGAGCGATTGTCATCTTTAGAAAAAGAGATTATGCACCAGATGGCGATTAATGGTCAGCTTATGTCACTCTCGCAATTGCGAGAGCATATACCGTCACAAGTATCGACATCAGAAATAATCTACGTTTTGGAATCGCTATTGACGCGATCGCTAATTGAAAAAATCCCATCAGAAAGCGAATTGATTTTCACAGTACAACCGATAGTTATAAAGTATGTTAGAAGTCGATTTAATAAATGATGCGATCGCTATACCGTAATATAATAGTAGCATGGAGGGGGGAAGCATTTGGACATAAAATTTACGGTTTTGGGTGATAAATTGTCGCCCAAATGCTAATGCCGTTCTTCAGATGCGCGAACGGCCATACCCCGATCCGAGCAGTATTGGGAGTTGCGCTCACCTGCTGGATAACTGTATTCTTAGGGTGAGAAGAAAGTAATATGGGTGGTGTAGCTACGGTGAGTTATTGCCTCAATCCTAATTGCCCAAACCCCTCTGACCCATTGAATTCCACAGAGAATATCTGTAGAAGGTGTGGGTCGAGACTTTTACTGCAAGAACGGTATCGGGTGATTAAACCTTTAGGGAAGGGAGGTTTTGCTCAGACTTTTGACGTAGTAGACGATCTCGGTACAGTGAAAGTCCTAAAACTTTTAAATACAGCAG
Source organism: Planktothrix sp. FACHB-1355 (assembly GCF_014748295.1). Classification (NCBI taxonomy): domain Bacteria; kingdom Bacillati; phylum Cyanobacteriota; class Cyanophyceae; order Oscillatoriales; family Microcoleaceae; genus Planktothrix; species Planktothrix sp. FACHB-1355. The sequence continues at coordinate 2,754 of NZ_JACJUP010000474.1, forward strand.
GAATCACCGATATTAGAAGCAAAGAAAAGCTAGTGAAATTATTTCAGCAAGAAGCTGAGGTATTGAGTCAGCTAAACTATCCTGGAATACCTAAAGGCGAAGGCTTTTCATTCCCGTTTTGGCCGAAAGATAGCCAAGAACCATTGCATTGCTTGGTGATGGAAAAAATTGAAGGCATTAATTTGCAGTCATGGCTAAAAAATCGCGGCAATCAACCGATAACGCCAGAGTTAGCGCTTGAATGGTTAAAACAACTAGCAGAAATTTTACATCAAGTACATCAGCAAAATTATTTCCACCGGGATATTAAGCCGCCCAATATTATGTTAACTCCTGAAGGGAAACTGGTGCTGATTGACTTCGGAGCAGTGCGAGAATTCACTCAAACTTACTTGCACCAACAAAATGTGACGGGTACGGTGATTGGTTCATCAGGTTATGCACCACCAGAACAACTGCGCGGCAGGTCTGTACAGCAATCAGATTTCTTTGCGCTGGGACGAACTTTTGTTCATTTGCTGACAGGCAAACATCCCCTCGATTTACACGAAGATTCGCAAACGGGTAAGTTGATTTGGCGAAATAGTGTTCCTCATATCTCCAATTTTTGGTCAGATTTTATTGATAAATTAACTGGGCGATCGCTATTAGGTTTTATTGATGAATTGATGGAGCATTCTTGCAAAAAAAGACCTAAAAATACCAAACTTATTTTAAAACGCATTAAAAAAATTGGTCGCCTTCCTATTCCAGAGATTCTGGGAGGAGCGACTCTGATACTTACAGTTACAGCAGCGGTCGTTTATTGGTATTTAACAGGAGTCCAGGGATGTGCAAAAATTTCGCTCAAAAGTTTTCCTAAAGGTGACAGCCTCAGTTGTGGAGAAGAAATTTTAGTTCCATATTTTTCCTTGTCAGAAACACAAGCAGGAGTTGATGCCTTCTTCACCAATAGCTATAAAAATGCCGTTGATTTACTAGAAAAAGCATGGCAAAAGCGACATAACCCGGAAACATTAATTTATCTGAATAATGCCAGACTAACCGCCCAAAAAGCAGAAGCTTATACCATTGCTGTCGTCGCTCCGATCGGCGACAAAACTCTGAACACGGCTTTGGAAATTTTGCGAGGAGTTGCCCAAGCTCAAGATGAGTTCAATAGTAAGCGAAAGCCCGGTCAACCGGGTATTAAAGTGCTAATTGCCAACGATGAAAATCAGCCTGTCAAAGCTAAAAAGATTGCAGAGGTACTGGTATCTAAAAAAGATATTCTCGCCGTTATCGGCCATTACACAAGTGAGGTAACACTGGCAGCTTTAGATGTTTACGATCGCAACTTAGTATTAGTTTCTCCAACCAGCACTTCCGAAGATTTATCGAACAAAAGTTACTTTTTCTTTCGGACTGCATCTAGCGATCGCGTCAGTGCCCAAGCTTTAGCTAATTACCTAATTACGCAAGTGCAGCAGCGCAAAGTAGCCGTATTTTACAATCCCAAGAGTAGTTTTAGCAAATCTCTCCGTTATGAATTCCATAGGAGCTTTCGTACAATTGGAGGACAGGTTGTTAAAGATTTTGACTTGTCCGATCCTTCTTTCATCGCAGATGTTGCCATAGAGCAAGCCCAAAAACAAGGAGCCACTGCGCTAGCTTTACTTCCAGACGGTCAGACCAGTGCTTATACTTTTGGCAATACATTGAAAGCAATAAAAGCTAATCGAAAAGGTAATTTAATTGTGGCAGGAGATACCCTTTACGGTTCTGAAATCTTACAATTGGTAGGGCCAGAAGCATCCTCACGCCTCGTCGTGGCTGTACCTTGGCATCACTTGAGCAGCCCCAATCGCGAATTTTCCCGTTCAACTGAGAAGTTGTGGGGAGGGGAAGTCAGTCCTCGAACAGCCTTAAGCTATGATGCTGTGATGGTGTTGATAAAAGCCATACAAAAAAACTCTCACCCAAATCGTCTGAATGTGCAGCAAGTTTTGGCAGATCCCTCTTTTCAAGCAATTGG
>NZ_JACJUP010000475.1:0-4806 GCF_014748295.1 Planktothrix sp. FACHB-1355
GCTTTGGTTTAGAAGAGGATAACTTATTTATAAATGGGCAACTGTTGACGAAAGTTCCCGGTTCGCAACAAGGGCTGCTTAAGCAAAACCAAATTCCTATGGTTGGGCTCGCTCAAGGCAAACATATCCTATCAATTACAACATCAGGAGGACTTTATGGATGGCACGCCATTGACTGCATAAAGTTGCAAGGTAAAGTGTTGTAAATATTTCTTTAACTTACAAGCTGTATTAATTTCAGAGAAAACAAACAAACTGTTACGCAGTCGATCGCCGAACTTACAAAAAATACCCTAAAATATTTTTGAATAAAACACAGCCTTAAATCTAGGCTACATCAGGGTGGCATCTATATTACTCCTTTGGGGCGACTGACCGACATTGGCAAAGCCGCACTGGGTAATGGTTTCAAGCGAAAAGAATTCTGCAATGCCGAATACTTTTCTCTGAAACTGAATCTCAAAAGTTGGATAGGTGACCTGCACATTTAGAATGTGTGGTTCATCTGCATTTAGCTACGGTTCAATATTTCTAATCCCAATTTTGGGAGATCCGACCAAAATTATCAAAGGATAAGTTTGGTCTAATTACTGCTGATTAATTTATGTAAATTTTTAGTGAAATATGTAGATCGAACACTCATTTTTGGTATAAAACCTACTTCTGGGATACGGTGTTATATGTAGTTTGAAACAGGTATTCTATTAAACAAAGCCGTTACGTACATTGCTCTATCAATGGACACGCCCAGATCTGCACGAATTGCTAGCATTATTCAAAACCGCAAACCTTACGCTCATAAAATAGCGGTTGAGGAAGCGAAACTGAATTTTTACGAAGAAGTGCTGCGCGATCTAAAAAGCTACTGTGATGAGCTTGTAGAACAAATTGATGATCAAAGAGTATGCTCGGAATTGAAAGAATTTTCACAAATTAATATCCCAGATATTATCAGTGATATTCAATTGGAATTAAAAGCGCTTAGTAAGCTAAAAAATCGCTTTCTTCGGGATACCCTCAACATTGGGGTAGTGGGAAAAGCAAGAGAAGGCAAGAGTACTTTATTACGAAGTTTATCAGGACTTTCCGCAGAAGAAATACCAACTAGCGATCGCCAACACTGCACAGGAGTCAAGGTGATTATTCGCCACGATCCGAATGTGGAAACTTATGGTGAAGTCTGGTTTTACACAGAGCGCTCTTTTTTCGATGAAGTTATTGCATTGTATTATACAGAACTTTCTCTCAGTAAGCGCCCTTGTACGCTTGATGAATTTGCGGCAGCAGCTCCTCTTCCGGAATTACCACATCACCTGAAAAACATTTCGGAATTTGAGTCTAAACATAAAAAATTGCAAGAATACCACAAAAATATCAAGCAATATCGGCATTTCTTACGCTCTCCCTCACCCCGAACAATTTCGGCTGCGGAAATTAGGGAATACGTGGCACAGCATAACTTGGCTGGTAAGCCTATCTATAATTATGTAGCAGTCAGAGAAGCTAGAGTTACTTGTAATTTTCCTCAAGACGATGTTGGACAAATCGCGCTAGTCGATATGCCAGGTTTGGGGAATACCACTGTTGGAGACGAAGAAAGGTTAGTCAAAGCACTGGGCGAAGATGTTGATTTTGTCCTGTTCATGCGCCTACCAAATCCAACAGGTGCGTATTGGGATATCGATGACCATGTTGGGATATACGATAAAGTGCGTACTGCTTTGGTTGAGTTACCAATAGAAAAATGGTCTTTTATGGTTCTGAATCGGATAGTTTCTGAATTACCAGTCAATGACAACCTTAAAAACTGCGAATATCTCCAACGTACAATCGCTGATGTTCACATCAACGTAGTAGATTGCGCGATCGCCAATTGCCAAAATACCGAAGAGGTAAATGCAAAAATTCTCGATCCGATCCTTGACTACCTTACCAGTGAAATGACTTCACTGGATAAACAGTACGCCTCTGTTCGCCGGGATAGTATTAACCAACTCCGAAGTAAAATCAAGATTTTAGTGCAGAAAGCTAAAATAACTTTGGGGCAAGGAGAATCCCATGATGTTTGGTTCCCAGTATTCATCAATTTATTTAATGAGTTGTGGAATCAGCTTTCCGCGACACTCGAAAATTTGTTGGATACCCTTGCTGAGGAGCGCGATACTCCCAATTCTGACTTTAGCGAGCTAGTCAACGCTGTCATCGAAAGTTGCCAAAATAACCCCGGTATTCCATCAGAAGCGGAAATAGAACAGTTACGTGCTAGCTTAGGGGGTTATCAGGCTGTCTATACTATGTGTCTCAATGAAGTTCGGACTCACTTATCGCGGCAATTTCTTTCTCTAGATAAAGGGTTAAAAATATCTATTGAAAATGTCAAGTCTAAGGTGGCAGACGTGTTAGCAGAACAAGGACGCTTAGGAAAGCTAACGGGGACAGAAGTTCGAGGCGCAGAATTAATAGTGGCAATTGCGGATAGACTGCCAAAGCAAGAGAATAACGAATTGGGAAACGAAAAACTGCAAGACATTAAGCTGGGATTTCAAATACTGTCTGAATTTAATCTTTCTTACCGAGAAGTGATTCAGCACCGGATTAGGAAACAGCTAGACAAGCTAATGCCGGACAAAGCTCCTCAACTGTGCCAACCTTTCTCTGCCAAGCAAATATATAATTTTCTCAGTACACTTTATGATGAAGTGTTGTACGATTGCAAACAAGCTCTGAAGCAGTTACTTAATGAGCCCAGTCAAGCTTCTTATGCGATTGTAGAGGAGTTTGTAGATCGAGTATTGCGTGCCAAAGGGGTTAAAGATGGATGGCGGATTTTTCTGCAAGCAGAGCGAGCCATAATCTGGTCGTCTGAGTTTGAAGCATTGGGTGAAAATACTCGTCAGCGTCAGAAGTGGCTAGAGTTAGTCAAGCGTGTAGAAGAAGCGATCGCATCAGAGCCTGGATTTTGAAATATCATCTTAAAATAAGGAATGAAAAGGATATGAGTGCATCTCAACACAAAAACTTTTTCCAGTCCGCTAAAGAGCTGTTCCAAAAACCGATAGAAGGCCCCAGAAAAATTAAAATCACTGTGTTTGGCCCCAGGGGAGTCGGGAAAACCAGCTTGCTGACCGCTATGTCCGAGCAGTTCGACAGAACTACCCAAAAAACTGTGTTAATGCTGCGACCGGAGTTGAAAACTTCATTAATTATGCAGGATAAGAGAGCCGAGCTGAAAAGCTGTTTCGATAACCAAGATGAGCTGGAGGCAAGAGGAGGGATTAAGGGTACTACAGAAACTCAAGATTTTGAGTTCAGCCTTGTCAAGGCAGGTATGGACGCATCGGTAAAACTTTTTTTTAAAGATTTTCCAGGCAAGGATTTAATCTCCGATATAGAATCCGTCACAAACCTTCTTGATGAGTGCGGGATTGTGCTAATTGCTATTGATGCACCTGCTCTCATGGAAGAAGACGGACGATGGCACGATCTAATTAACAAGCCGAATCTAGTAACCGATTACTTTAAAACGGCTTACCAAAATTTAAAAGAGCCACGGCTGGTGATCTTCGTTCCGCTCAAATGCGAAAAGTATATGCGGCAATATCCGGCCAATTTACTAAATCGGGTTCACGAGGGATATAGTTCTCTGATTGAGTTTTTCGATAAGCCGAATTTACGTTACCATGTGGTGGCAGTTGTGACACCTATCCAAACATTAGGAAATGTAGAATTTTCCAGAATAAAAGTTCAAAACCTCAACGGACACCCATATCCACAGTTTTATTTTCGGAAAACTAATACGGCCACTTATGCGCCCAGAGACTGCGAACAACCGCTGCGATATTTATTGCGATTTTTGCTCAAAATTCACCTAGAACAGCGTTTTGTAATTTGGAAATATCTCCGCAAAGCGCTGGGAGATATTTTTGAAGATATTGCTTTTAAGGAAGCAGCTATTGAATTTGCCAAAAATTGCAAAACAACAGGTGGTTTTGCAATTTTGCAAGACGAAGAAGGATGGTTAAATATGAGTAGATGCGGGAGGAGATGATGCAAATATATGTCCAAAGTTGTGGAGCATCTCCAAACCATGACTATATTTGGCTGCGCGATGATAACCAACAGATTAAACCTCCTTTACTTGATTGTGTGGATAGCTTAAGGCAAAAAAATTATCCTTCAATTGTTATAGCCAAATACAGAGAAGAATTAATATTACTTATTTTTGGCCTAGCAACAAGGCGAGGCGTTGATTTTCAGGGTCGGGAAATATTTAATTCTGTAGTCTGGATCGGTAAAAGTCCTGATGAAGCATTTTTGCGGATGCTTGCTGCTTGCGCCTTGCGAAAAGATCGAGGTTTTTTAGATGTAATCGATCGCGCTGTTATCCCTTGCGACGATCTCCCAGGTTTCAAAGTTGCATGGCAGCAAATAAAAGCACTGAGTAACAGAGGAAAAGCAGGCGATCGACTGCCAGATAAAACTAGAAAAATCGGTAAAAATTCCCAAAGCCTTAGATACCAATTAGCAGAAGAACTGGATCTATACCGTTTGCCCGATCGACAAGGAGCTATCGTAGTTGTGACAGGAATTGTAGAGGGTGAAACTCTCAAAAAAGCAGGGATCTGGCGTTCTCTATCCCGTCTTGTAGATGCAGAAAATTGGCAGAAAGTAACTGAAAATAAGGATTTATTTATAAATTTATCATCGGCAATTAAGTAGTCGGACAAAAGTAATCGACACTGTATGAACTTTTGTTAAGGCACTTGCAGGAGTGCGATCGCTACCCACGGATAGTACAAATGTATT
>NZ_JACJUP010000476.1:0-4804 GCF_014748295.1 Planktothrix sp. FACHB-1355
CATCTCCCCGCATTTCTGCTTGACAAATTGCCGCAGCTGCCCTTACAGCAGTCAGGTGTTGAGCTGCCAGTCCGGGTTTTTGGCGTCCCGCCCGAATCTTTTGGATGCGTATCGCTTTGCCGGTAATCGCAGCGAGACTGAGGGAGGTGCGGAGTACTTGTCCGCCGCCTTCGCCATAGGAGCCATCAATCTCAATCATAAGCAATATCGCTAACTTAACGGTTTGGGCTGAGGTGGTCTAACTCTTGCGGCGTCCAAGTAGGGCCATTGCAACGCGGGCCGAAATCTGTCCAGATCAGCTTGTCAATGCACATCCGTCGCGCCTGCATATTTGTATCCCACGCATGGTAGATAATATACTCGGTGAGATCGTCTTTCCCTAACACGATCGAATTGTGGCCTGGGCCCAACACATAACCGGGAACCGATCGCAACACACGCGGCCCCGCTTCATTCCCCGCATCTGAGTAAGAACCCATTACGCTATCTGCTACTCCATAATCGACTCCGTAACTGTCAGTTTCCCAGCGTCCGCCACTATAAAAGCAGTAGTAGCGTCCTTTGTACTTGCGAACGCAGGCACCTTCCAAAGTATGCCAATCGTAGATGCCATCGTACATCGCACGATTGGCTAGGAATCTCTGCCAATCGGAACGAGCGCGTAAAACGACGTTGCCCTCACCTGCTAGCTTTGTCATACTTTCCAGACGAGCGACCATAAGTGCCGTACCAGCGCGAACGCCGCCTTCGGTATCCAGAAAATCGCGAGCATAGAACAGATACCACTGTCCGTCATCATCGCAAAATGGGTGCGGATCGATCGCAAACGCACAAGTCTCTGGGTCTAATAACGGTTCTCCCACATCTTCATATGGCCCCAACGGTTCGGAACTGGTGGCAACACGCAACTGATGCCTTTTATCTTCGTGTCCCACAGAGTAATACAGATAGAACGTGCCATCGCAGTAAGCGACTTCCGGTGCCCAAAAGTTATCACCCAGCGCGGGGTCTGGTCGCAAAAGTGCATTCCCGGCAAACTGCCAATTCACAAGGTCATCGGAACGCAGCAGCGGAAATACTAGGCGTTTGCCAATTTCGTCAACTTGCCCTTCTGCTTCCGCTGGCCCTGTCCCGATCGCATAATACACGCCCTGGTATTTCCAAACAAATGGATCGGCAAAATACCCGTTGTAAACTGGATTGGTGTAAGTTCTCATTATGTACGAACGCTAATATTTAAAATTCACATAAGTTTCGGCCTTATTTTCTGGCAACTCCTCTACCACTTCGCACCGAAGCATCTGCTGTAAATCCTCTGGCAGAGTTTGGTAGTAATTTCGTGGCAGCGTTAAATCTACTTTTGGTGTGTGCAGCCAGTGCATCACATAACCCATTACTACCATCGGTCTTGGCTTTTGGGTTCGGTTAGGTGAACCTCTGTGCATTGCTAAGGGCGATCGAATCGTAACATCACCAGGCTGCATATAAAAAGATTCCATCGGAATCTCACCGGCTCTAATCTTCACCAGCGCCTCCTCACGCGGCATAACATGAGTTCCGCGTGCCATCTGAAACGGGCCATTATCTGCCGTTACTTCAACCAATGGAAAATTAACTGCTAAAGCGTAAAGCGGCGTAACAATTCGATCGGAAAACAACGGACGGAAATCGCGATGGATTTCTTGATAATCCGAACCCTGACAGGGAATATCAGCCGCTAGTTGAACCAACCTGTATTCCTGGAAGAAAACGCGATCGAGAATACCCAAAATCACCGGATTGGCAAACACATCCTGATTGGCAAATGGTTGCACCCAAGGAAATGTTAAATAATAACGAGCTTGTTCGCGGGGAGCTAAGCCACCTGGTTGATTTTGGCGCAGTTGAAATAAAGCATCAAAAGCTTCTGCCCATTGCTCAATCAGGTGTCGATCGAAAAGTCCGCGAATCACGCAAATTCCGTCCCGATTCAGTTCTGCTGCCAATCGATCTAGTTCTGCTGCTGTAAATTTAGCGCTTCCTACTTCTTGAATCATTCTACTACTCTCTTCAATTTCTGCTTTGCTCGACTTTACAGCGAGCGCCGCGAGCTTCGGTAATCCATTAGCTCTATCTCTTCTAAGGGTAGTAGACGCAGAAACATTATTCATCAAGAAATATACCTAAAGTTAGAGCCAATGACATCTGCATCTACGTAGTAAGTAAACCTCTTCCACTCCCCATTCAATCTCTGTCTTTTGAGGATAAGGAAATCAGCCGATCGAGGTAGCAAACTCATCTTTATAAATTGGCATAATATGAGCAGGATAAAGCCATATCGAACTTATATAACTAACATACTTACCAAAGCCATTAAACCTATCTGCTTTGAGCGGATAGGTTTTGTGATTAGCCAAAGTTGTGGAGACGTAGGTACTGGTAGAACAAATGGCAAGGGTCACCGGATGCAAGGATTGGCTGGGCCTTGAAGATTAGACATCTCCAAAAATTCTTGTGGGGTAGGCATCCTGCCTGCCTTTAAGATTCTTTTGGAAGAGATGTCTATTGTAGAGACTTTTCATGAAAAGTCTCTACAATATTCGTCAAATTTTTTTGATAATTCTCCTTGAAATGGCAGGCTTGAAACCTTTTTTGCGTTCACCCAAAGAATAATGGCATTTTATTTCATTGCCAATTGCAAATGAAATTTGCTGACCTTGAATCATTATCATTGAGGTTCACAACAAAATTAACCCATCTTTAGCACCCTTGATTACCGCTTCCGTGCGACTGGACACATCCAGCTTGCTAAAAATAGAAGCGATGTGAAATTTTACGGTATGCTCGGAAATGTGCAATCGACGTGCGATCGCTTTATTGCCCTGACCGGAAGCCAACATCCCCAACACCTCAACCTCCCGACTGGTCAGAATTCCCTTCCCATTATCCCGCTCCTTAGCAGTGGCGGGTAATGCCGAAAGCAAAGATTCAATCACATCCGGATGCAGTACATTTAAACCCAAAGCTACTGCCGAAATTGCTCCCACAATCTCATCCCCAGTAGCCTGTAAAGGAAGAATACCCTGCACCCCATTTCGCAACCAATTACGGATTGAAACCTCTTGCCAATCTTCTACCAAAACCACCATTCCAGACACCTGGAATTCACCATCAAAAATCAATTCCTCCCCATCCCATACCAGCAGCACCACATCCGGTTGTAACTGTTCGTTTTTCAAAAGCATTTCGCCATTCGTAACGCTACCCACCACCTCCAAACTCGAATTATTTGCCATTAAAGCCGATAAACCAGCCCGCATAATGGTAGAATTAGCTACCAGCAAAACCCTCGTTATGCCGCTCGTGCTGAGGAGTCTTTGTTCCATAGCACCACATCCAACTGCACAAGCTTATCCCCACGCAGCACATTTAATGGCAGTCCATCACCTTCATAAGAGTTTTCCAAAATGTGAAATAGTTCATTTGGCGAAAGGAAAGCAATACCCCTCACTCCCACCAACACATCTCCCATCATTAGCTGACCGATATCTGCTGGACTGCCGGATTCCACATCGGTAATTAACAATCCGTAACTAGGTTTGCCTTGTAATGGTACGATTACCTCGCGAAGACTCACCCCCAAATAAGGACGTTCGTTACCTCTTTCTAAAAAGCGTTGCACTACATGAGTGGGAATGGCAAACCCTTTCCCCTGTACGATCATCGTATTAATTCCAATTACTTCCCCTTGCACGTTAGCCAAAGGGCCACCAGAATTACCGGGTGCTAATTGTACATCTGTTTGTATCCAATTAGGACGATTGACATTAATGCTAGTGAGATTGTGAATGATTCCCACGGTTACTGCACCCGTCGAGCCGTTTGGATTGCCTACCGCTACTACTAATTCTCCCACTCGCAAGCGATCGCCATTACCAATTTTGGCAGCATTTAAGTTAGAAGCATCTACTTTTAATGCTGCTAAGTCCCGCTGCCGATTTTTCGCGATCGCAGTCGCCGCCAGAATTCGTCCGTCTGATAATTCTACCGATATTTTCGGGTGACTTATGACGTGGGCATTGGTAATAATTATCCCATCGCTATTCCAAATCACGCCCGATCCTATTCCGTTTCTGCGTCCTCGGATTTTGACTGTAGAACGGCGTAGGGATTCGGTTACAGCGTTTAATTCCTCAACTAAGCTGAAACTATTCATTTCTATAACCCCTTTGCGGTCTAACGCCGACGGTGATTGTTAATTCGATCGAATTTCCACCCCGGACAATTTTGGCCTGAATGGGTCGATTAACTCGTTCGGGGCCTAACATGGAATGAACATCGCTGATATCGTTGATGGATGTACCGGAAAGCTCTACTAAAATATCGCCGATTAACACTCCTGCTTTATCTGCTGGTGATGATGCTTCGACGCTAACTACTATTACGCCGCCATTGTCAGGTAAATTAAGCGATTGTTGCAGAACAAGAGGTAGTTGAACTGGTTGCATCCCCAATCCTAGATAACCGTATCTAATGTTGCCAGTTTCTAGCAGTTGGTCAACTATGCGATTCACGATAGTGTTGGGAATGGTGAGTGCAGTATGACGGGGTACTGTGGTATTAATCCCAACTACTTTTCCTTGGGTATCTACTAATGGCCCACCGGAAAAACCTGGGTATAGTATCAGGGAGGGACGAATCGATCGGTCAATGGAAAAACCTCCCCAAGTGCGCCAACTTTCTCCCAAACTACTGATGATGCCCAAACTAGCGCTGATACTATTTTCTTGGCAACGGGCGATCGCTAATACTAGATGACCTACTT
>NZ_JACJUP010000477.1:0-4719 GCF_014748295.1 Planktothrix sp. FACHB-1355
TCTCCAAAAAATTCTGCATCTCCGTAAACTACTCCTACTTCCGGATATTTATCTAATATTTCCATTGACTTTGTGATATATTCCGGCCTAATTTTATTATCGGAATCCAACGGCAGTATGTAACGTCCTCTAGCTTTTTTTACGCCTGTATTTCTAGCTTCTGCTAAACCCAAATTTCTCTCATGTTCGATGATACAATAACCGTTTTCTTTTAAATAATCCAAAACTTTTAATGTTACTTTTTCGGTCGAACAATCGTTTATTACTAAAATTTCGTAGACGCGATCTTGGCAGCTTTCTACGCTGGAAATCGCCTCTAAGATAAACTCGCCTTGATTGTAACAAGGAATTACAACCGTTACAGCTATCTCATTTTCTGAATCATTTAACAATCTCATTTGATTTGCTACAGTTTCATTTAACTGTGCTGAATTTGACTCCAAATATTCTGAACTTGTTCCCCGCTCTGGAGAACTTACAGATGCCAAAACAATGCTAGATTCAGAATTATTTTCCCAATCGATCGCTGACAGGGAGAATTCGCTGGGTAGATCGGCAAGTCGGTCTAATTCCTGCAACATAGAAAAGTATTGCGGTGACTTTTTATATAAATATTTTACGGCAAAGGAATCCCATTTTAAGCTTTTAAATATTTGTCGATCGTATATTAATTTAAATTCGCGATCGCTCGCCTTATCCTTTATTTCTATAGCCAGTTTATTTCGCATTAATTCAATTAACATTTCTGGCTGTTTCTGCCAAGCATTTACGTTAAATAAAACAATCCGATCCGAATGACTTTTATAAAAATCAATCAGTTTGCGATTATAATACTCCCAAATTTTCAAAGCGTAGTCACGATGTTTGGTAAAAACCGTTTCCTTCAGACGGCTAATTGAATCCTCTACATCCCACGGGTAGCGATAAACAAATAAATATTTGGCTTCCGGAAGCAAATCGTCCCAGAAATCGAGCATTAAACTTGTACGCGGGTCTTTCCAACCCCAAATAGGAAAGTTGTGCTGACGGCTGTTAATTAATTCTTTTGCTGTTTCTATATAATTTGCAAAATTGTTACTGTCCAAACTTTCATTTTCTGTCCAGCCCCAATCATGCCATCCCGATTCTTCAGGAGGACAACTATCTTGCAAAACCGAGCGCTGAAATTCTAGAAAGTCAACGTCTTCAAAGTAGCCTTTGCGATTATGCTCATCTGCCTCAAAAGTGTTGTTGCCTAAATTTACTCCTATTTGCTGTACAAACGCAGCCGTCAGAGATGTGCCAGAGCGGTGCATTCCCGTTATTATCAGTGTTTGCGGTAGTTTCAGTGCGTTGATATTGCTACTTCTAACTCTTGGTTTTCTGGCCATCTTTCCGGTGGTATATTATTCGCTATCGACGACGACAGTATTGTTTCTTTTTTTCCTTTTATTGCCAAAAATGTGTTTCGATCGGCTTCTTTTCTTTGGCGCATTACTTCATACTTTATCACTGCTGGGTTATGGCACTCATGTACGGATGTGAAACCCACCTCCGACAATAAATTATACAAGGAAGGGCGCGTAAACCAAAAACTGGTTAAATTGTCTAAGGATGCCCATAACGACTTGTTTCTTTCCTCCGGCGTTGAATTACCGCTATGTTCTGCATAGTCACTGCCCCAGTATTTTTGCTCGTTGTAAATATAGCACTTTTCGGCGTTTGTGCTGACATGAGTATCTAAAATAAGGAGCTTTTGGCAAACCGTTGCTATATTCTCCACGAAACGAAAAATATCCGGGACATCCAAGTGGTAAAGTATACCCAAACATAAGACTACATCAAAAGTGCCGTACTTTTCCGGACTGAGATTGCGAACATCGTCGTGTACCAGTTGTATGTTGTCCAGAGAAAGGGCTTCTTTAGCAAAGCGAGCTTTTTCGATATTAGCTTGTCGGCCTTCTATACCGACAACTTCTGCACCCTGAAGTGCAAGTTCTATGCCATATAAACCCTCCAGACAAGCTAAATCGAGAATCCGCAGGTTTTCAAAAGGTCGATCGACTATATCGGATATTGCTTGTAATATCCGCCTTACCTTTACCTCAGATCCGGTAATTTTTTGACCGAGCGTGTAGGTATCTTCAGCCAGCTGGATGTTGTGATTTGTCCACTCGCCAAACTTGTCTATTATTTCCTGCTTTTTTTGTGCGATCGCTTTTATCTCCATTGGCATTCACCTTAATTTTAATCAACGCCGTTTGTGGTAAAGGAGCTTTAAAAAACTTCTATTTCTTGATGTTTTTCGATCAAATCGGCATTGATGGTCAAACTTGGTTCGATCATCAAGTCAACTATACCGCTGGCATAAGAATTGGTTTCTGGTTGAACTCTGAACATTGCCACATCAATATGTCTGGAAAGATAGGTAAAATGTCCGTCTACCAAACCTGTAACGCCGGCATTTAAAAAGTAAACGCCAGGGTTAAGCAGACATTTGAAGCGAAACTTTACTATGACGATAGTTTCCGGCTCAATTTCTTCGATCGCTTGAGATGATGCCGTAAATGAAGCGCCTCCCAGTTCCAATCCACTCACGGTTTTAACCAGCATTCCAAACCGAACTTGTTGAGCGTGTTTGAGAAAAGCTACCGAGTAAGTGTAAATGTAGTCTTTCTTCCCTACTAGATGGTTCACCACTCTGCCATCTGGCATCGTTATGTGGGGATTAGTTATTTTTGCACCGCGAGGCACATAGGAAATTGTGTTGGAAGGAACCAACTCCGGATCGTAAAATTCCCGGATATTTTCTGGTTCTGTTTCTAAGTCTGGTTCCGAATTTGATGCTTCGGAAACGCTTATTTCTAATTTGTTTTCCAATATCGAAATGTTTTGCTTGAAAGCATCGTAGCTCACCGTTTTTTGCATTTCCCGGATTTCTTCCCGTAAATGCTGCACCTTGTCCTCTGGAGCGTAGAGTAGCTTATGATATTTGTCGAGAACAAACTTAGGATGATGGAAGAGTAGCTTTTCACCCCGATCCATTAAAATTGCGGCATCGCAGATTTCTATAACGGCAGTTGCAGAGTGAGAAACAAATAAAATTGTGCCGCCTCTAGCGCGGATTGTTTGGATGCGAGCGAAGCATTTGCGTTGGAAGGCTTCATCTCCAACTGAAAGAGCTTCATCTACTACGAGAATATCCGGATCGACGCTGGTGGAAACTGCAAATGCTAGCCTGACAAACATTCCGCTAGAATAAGTTTTGACAGGTTGATCGAGAAAATCGCCGATATCTGCAAACGCCACAATTTCATCAAATTTAGCTTCAATTTCTTTTTGGCTCAAACCCATTAATCTACCGTTAAAAAAGACATTTTGTCTGCCGGTAAATTCCGGGTTAAAGCCACTGCCAAGTTCTAACAATGCGGCTATGCGACCGTTGACGCGCACTAGACCGCTGGTTGGTGTAAGCGTCCCGACGATAATTTGCAATAAAGTACTTTTCCCGGAACCATTGCGACCGACAATTCCCAAAGTTTGCCCTTTAGGAACTTCCAGGTTGATATCTCGGAGTGCCCAAAATTCATCAGCTCTACTCTTTCCTGGCAGTAACAAATCTTTGAGGCGATCGGCAGGACGAGAGTAGCACTTAAAGCACTTGGAGACATTTGTGAGAGAAATTGCAATTTCAGTCATGACTCTGCTGCTAAAAGGACAAAGGATTGAGTTGAGTTACTGGGATTTTTGGTGGGGGTTTTTTATGTTAAAATTTAAAGCACATCAGCAAATGCAGGCCGCAATCGCCGATAAACTTGTAAGCCGAGCAAAAACACTGATAAAGAAACGAAACTAGCTATTGTCCATTCTTGCCAGTGCTTCAAGCTGCCTTC
Organism: Planktothrix sp. FACHB-1355; assembly: GCF_014748295.1. Lineage (NCBI taxonomy): Bacteria > Bacillati > Cyanobacteriota > Cyanophyceae > Oscillatoriales > Microcoleaceae > Planktothrix > Planktothrix sp. FACHB-1355. The sequence continues at coordinate 3,873 of NZ_JACJUP010000477.1, forward strand.
TAAGATGAGGTCGCGATAGGTTTCCGCGATCGCACTCATCGGATTTAAGCAAAACACCAAAGTACGCCACTTTTCTGGGATCAGGGAAGCAGGGTAGACAATCGGAGTCAGATAAAACCACAGATTTGTCAGTACCGACAAAGTTTGGGGTATATCGCGCAGGAATACCGTTAACCCGGCGACGAGATAACTTAAACCCGCCGTTAAAAGCAACTGGGTTAAGCAAACCAGGGGCAGCAACCAGAGGGTAGTGTGAACGGTTTGGGTGGTAATTCCCACCAACAGAATAAGTCCGACTAACCCGATCGAACTTTCAACAAAGGCAGACAATACTGGCACTAAGGGTAATAGCACTAAGGGAAACACAACCTTTTTTACCAAATTAGGTTGGTTGATTACGGAAACTGCCGCTGGCAATAAGCCGCTGGTGAATGCCGTCCAAGGTAGCAATCCCGCAAATATCCACAAACCAAAAGTTAACTTGTTCTCTGGCAATCCTTGCAAGCTCAACTTTACCCTGAGAACAACAGAAAAAACATAAGTGTAAATCAATAATTGGGATATTTGGTTCGCTAATGACCAAAAATTGCCCAAAATAGCGCCCTTGTATCGAGCTTCCAAGTCTCGTACAACTAACGCTTTCAGGAGATCCAACTTAGCCCACCACGGGTTATTCACAGGCAGATGGTGCCTAAATCTCCCAGCTTGACGAACAACTCCTTTCATTGACCTCAGCAAAGCTTGTTTCCTCGCTCACTACCAACACACCACAATATCGAAAAGGTCTTAGGTTAAGATTTTATTCATATTTTTGCAATTTGGGTAAAAAGTTTCTGGAGGGATTAGG
>NZ_JACJUP010000478.1:0-4763 GCF_014748295.1 Planktothrix sp. FACHB-1355
GACAAGCGAGGTCAAATTATCCCGTGATAAACTGGTAAAAATATTTACAGGTCAAATTACCAATTGGCAACAACTTAATACAAAGTTTCCCAATCAAAAAATCCAAGTGGTAGTTTGTGCTGACAATTGCGGTACTAGCTTTATTCTCACTAAATACTTAAACAAAATTACGGCGGGAAAAGTCCCAGCCAGTAGAAACCCTAATTGGGGATTTAAGGTATTTTCTGCCTTGACTGAAGATGGTCAAATAGCGGGAGAAATAGGTAGAATTAATGGTGCGATTGGCTATGTCCAAAGCAACTTTGCTCAGACGAACAATCTTTCTATTGCCAGTATTGAAAATCAGACTGGTCGTTACGTTAAACCCACTCTAGCAGAAACCGAGAAAGCCCTAGCGAATGTCAAGTTTAATGATGATTTAACCACTGAAGATATCAAAGATCCAGAAGAGGGTTATCCTTTGGTGAGTTTAACTTGGCTGCTAGTTTATAAAAAGTATCTCAACGAAGATACACTGAAAGCAACTAAAAACTTATTGCTCTGGATTTTAACTAAGGGTCAAACATTTAATGAGGAGTTAGAGTACACAAAAATTCCCGAAAATGTCTCCCAAAAAGCGATAGAAGCTGTCAATAATGAATTGAAACTTCGACCTTATTAAAGTTGCAGAAATTGTGATGCACTCGCTGTGCATACTCAAAGCGGTTGTAGTTGTGAAATTAACCAGTCAAAAAATTATGAAAAACTTGAATGTGTCATTTCCTATCACCTCAGTAATACTGAGTTGGAATTTACTAATTTTATCTCCAGTCCTCGCCCAAGTAAATTTCAACTCAAATCCTGTTGGGTCAGAATCTTTAAGTAATTCAAATGTAATTTACACGCCTTTAGTTGACCAACTATCCTCTCAGAATGAATTCCCTTTAGTAAGTTCTAATTCAGAACCTAAAGTTTCACAAACTCCTGTTCAGCAAATCGAAAGACTATATAGCAGTTCTCCTCCTAACTTGGGCGAAAACATCACCAATGTCCATCAGTTGGAAGATGTTACTTCTGACGATTGGGCTTACGAAGCATTACGTAATTTAGTAGAAAAATATCGCTGTATTAGTGCTTTCCCTGGGAGAAATTTTCGGGGCAATCGAGCTATGACACGTTATGAATTTGCGGTTGGCTTAAATACTTGCCTACAGAGTATTAGACGTTCAATAGAAAGTTTAAATAATAAATTTCCTCAGCAAGAAGATTTGGTCGTTATCGAAAGATTGCAAGCAGAATTTGCTACAGAACTTCAAAATATTACGGCCAAAATAGACAAGGTGTCACAGCGAGTAAATTTTCTCCAAGAGCATCAGTTTAGTCCTACTACAGTTTTACGGGGTATAGGGCTGTGGGATGTAACTACTGCTTTTGGTGACAAAAAAGCAGTTTCTCCAGAAAGTCACTCTGACGAAGAATTAAAGGAAAATTTAACTCTATCAGCAGCAACAATACTTATTTTTGATACGAGTTTTACTGGTAAAGATAGGCTACGAACTCAAGTGGTAGCAGGGAATATTAACAGTTTGGGTAGTAATGTAACTGGCACAGAAATGACTCTTTTGGTCGGGGGAATAAATACTAATAATAATGTGCGGTTAGGGTCATTATTTTATCAATTTCCTATAGGGAAGCGCGGGATAATATCTATTGCTCCTGTTGCGGACTTTCCCACTCGCATTTTTCCGGTTTTTAATCCTGTTAGCGCGATATCAAATTTTGGTGCAGTAAGTCCTATTTACTCTTTTGCTTTTGGTAGTGGTGGAATAATTTATTATAATTTAACTGACAACCTAGCTGCTGGTATCACTTATTTAACCACTTCTGCTAGCAAAGTGAAAGAGGGGCTGTTTAATGGTCAATATACCGTCTTGACTCAAGTAAGCTATACTCCATCCGAGCAAATTGGGGTTGCTTTTACTTACGGCCATTATTATGCTCCGGAACCAGGTGCAACTATTAACATAACTGGGAGTAAGGGCAGCACATTCGCTCAATTACCTTTTGGTGAAAGTACGGCGACTTCCTCCGATGCTTTTGGCTTACAATTTACTTACAAACTCAGTAGTAAATTAATATTAGGTGGTTGGCTTAGTTACTTTAATGCTAAAGCTGAGGGTTCTCCCAGCGTTAGTGGTTTAAATGGTTATGCGGGTTCTCAAGCGGATATTTGGAGTTGGGCATTTACCGCTTTTTTATCAGATTTAGGGAAAGCAGGCAGTCAATTAAATTTTGTTTTTGGTATGCCACCAAAAGTGATAAATAATGATATTTTTGAACGTGAAGATCGGGATACTTCTTTACATTTTGAGTTATCTTATAGCTACCCGGTAAATGATAGAATTTCTATCACTCCGGGATTTTTTGTAATTACGAATCCAGAGCATAATGCAGAAAACTCTCCGATTTGGATGGGATTGCTCCGAACCACGTTTATATTTTAGTGATGTGCAGGGGCGAAGTATTTGGAGGAAAAATATAGGGTTTTGAGCGATCGATTGTTGCCGAAATACTTCGCCCCTACTCAGATCGGGCACTAAGGCCAGAAACCGGCTTTTTTACAGTTAAACCAAGCTCAAAGTGTCAACTTTTCGTACAAAAACCTGATTTCCGATCTGCCAAAACTCCCATTCAGACGGCAAACACGACTAATTGATTACGGTTCGCCCTAAACCCCAAGTCGGTGGATGTGCCTACTATTAGTTCTAGTGACAGCGATCGACTGATGTAAAGCGATGACAGCTGCACAACCTCTCCTGAAGGCTAACCGTCCCCCCAAGGTACGGGAAACCCCCCTTCAAGAGAAGGCACTCTCGCGATCAGTATAGAGATTAGTCTTTCTTTGAATCACAGTATTGAAGCTGGAAAGCGCTGCTCGATCGACTCGGCGATCTCAGTTTGGACTCCTACACTCCCCCTGGATTCGGCTGATAAATCGAGATGGAAAAATTTTGTAGTTAATGGAACCGGAAAGCTCTTATGGCAAAAGTAGTTGGAATTGACTTAGGTACGACTAACTCCTGTGTGGCTGTAATGGAAGGTGGCAAACCCACAGTAATTGCCAACGCAGAGGGTTTTCGGACTACACCTTCCGTCGTAGCCTACGCGAAAAATGGCGATCGCCTCGTCGGTCAAATCGCCAAGCGCCAATCGGTAATGAACCCGGAAAATACGTTCTACTCCGTCAAGCGCTTTATCGGTCGTCGCTTTGAGGAAGTTACCCACGAAGCTACCGAAGTATCTTATAAAGTGTTGCGCGACGGTAACGGCAACGTTAAACTCGACTGTCCCGCACAAGGCAAACAATTCGCTCCTGAAGAAATTTCCGCGCAAGTTCTGCGTAAGCTGGTAGACGATGCCAGCAAATACTTGGGCGAAACGATTACCCAAGCAGTAATCACCGTTCCCGCTTACTTCAACGACTCTCAGCGTCAAGCTACGAAAGACGCGGGTAAGATTGCCGGTGTTGAAGTGCTGCGGATTATCAACGAACCTACCGCTGCTTCTCTGGCTTACGGTCTGGACAAAAAGAGCAACGAAACCATCCTAGTATTTGACTTGGGTGGCGGTACGTTCGACGTATCTATCCTGGAAGTTGGCGACGGCGTGTTTGAAGTGCTGGCAACTTCTGGCGATACTCACCTGGGTGGTGATGACTTCGACAAGAAAATCGTTGACTTCTTGGCAGAACAATTCAAGAAAGATGAAGGAATTGAACTGCGGAAAGACAAACAAGCACTGCAACGTCTGACGGAAGCTGCTGAAAAGGCGAAGATTGAATTGTCTAGCGTTACGCAAGCAGAAATCAACCTGCCTTTCATCACCGCAACTCAGGAAGGGCCGAAACACCTGGATGTAACGCTGACGCGGGCTAAGTTTGAAGAACTCTGTTCGGATTTGATCGATCGTTGCCGCATTCCGGTGGAAAATGCGATCCGCGATGCCAAAATCGACAAATCTGCGATCGATGAAGTAGTGTTGGTAGGTGGTTCTACCCGGATTCCCGCCGTGCAAGAGTTGGTGCGCCGCACGATGGGTAAAGAACCCAACCAAAGCGTTAACCCCGACGAAGTAGTAGCAGTTGGTGCGGCAATTCAAGCTGGCGTTCTCGCTGGTGAAGTGAAAGACATCCTGCTGCTTGACGTGACGCCGCTGTCTCTGGGTGTAGAAACCTTGGGCGGTGTGATGACCAAGATTATCCCTCGCAACACCACCATTCCTACCAAGAAGTCGGAAGTTTTCTCGACTGCTGTTGACGGTCAAACGAATGTGGAAATCCACATTCTGCAAGGTGAGCGGGAAATGTCCAACGATAATAAGAGTTTGGGTACTTTCCGCTTAGATGGAATTCCGCCAGCTCCTCGTGGCGTACCTCAAATTGAAGTGACTTTCGATATCGACGCTAACGGTATTCTCAACGTCACGGCTAAGGATAAGGGTACTGGTAAAGCTCAATCTATCAGCATCACCGGTGCTTCGACTCTGCCGAAAGATGAAGTTGAGCGGATGGTTAAGCAAGCCGAACAAAATGCGTCTGCTGATAAGGAACGTCGCGAAAAGATCGATCGCAAAAACCAAGCCGACTCTTTGGCATACCAAGCTGAAAAACAACTCAGCGATTTGGGTGACAAGGTTCCCGCTGCTGACAAGACCAAGTTGGAAGGCTTGATCAAAGACCTCAAGGATGCTGTTGCTAAGGAAGATGATGAGCGCATCAAGACTTT
>NZ_JACJUP010000479.1:0-4773 GCF_014748295.1 Planktothrix sp. FACHB-1355
TATCCGTGGGTAGCGATCGCACTCCTGCAAGTGCCTTAACAAAAGTTCATACAGTGTCGATTACTTTTGTCCGACTACTTAGCCCAGAACGCGCCGAGCATAAAAAACAAGAGTTTAGCTTAATAGGGTTTGGCGGTGGGCCGCGTATTTGTCTGGGCATCGCTTTTGCCCAAATGGAAATGAAAATTGTAGCGGCGCACCTGCTGCGTAACTATACCTGGGAATTGTTGCCCGAACAAAATCTCACCTTGGATGCGGTGCCGATGCTGCATCCCAAGGATGGGTTGCGGGTCAACTTTCGGCGCATTTAACTAAACGGACGGAGTTTGAATGGGCAGTAAAATTTGCGAAGGAAAATTCCCGCCACTTTGTACTGTCACGGTAATAATTTGAGCGTCAATTAAACGAGTTTCGGCAGGTAAGTCACCAGTTCCGGGGTTGACGGGATAAGCGGGAAAACAAGCTGCACTCAAACTGAGGCGCAATTGATTGCGTCTGGCAATTCTCATACAGGTTGGCTGAAGGGAAATTGTCAACGGTGCTGTTTTTCGATCCGCTTCGACTCGCACGTATCCTTGGGTAAAATTATAGACGCTGCCATTAGTTTGCACTTCGGAAAGTACGGCACATAAATCAAAACTAGGTTTATCTACTGTACAGTAGACTTCTACCGCTACGTCTCCAGCTATGTGCAAATCTTCTGTTAACGGTGGCGATGTGTAAGTTACAACATCTGTGCGACAGTCGATCGCAGTGCGATCGAAAGCACCGGGCGGATTGCTAGCATGACCTCCCAAAGCGGGAACCGGTCGCCAAGGATCGTGTACGAATACATCTTGGGATTTTGGATTGTTTGCTGCTTGCTCTTTTCTCACTAATTTGCCGGCGTCATCCCGCAAATTGGCTAAACCGTTACTTGACAAAAAGAAAGGTTTACGATGATTTGTCGGCCATTTTTTAAAAGATTGCCACAAGTTACTGCCCATTTCAAATAGACAGACGGGTAATTCTTTCAATAATCCCGTATCTTTGCCTTTGAGGAATTGGTCAAACCAGCGAATTTGCAAAAGATCGATCGGATTGACAGCAGCCGCACCGTAGTCTATTGCACCAACTTTGCGCCCCCAAGGTAGATGCCCCCAAGGGCCAATTAACAAATACTGAGGAAAAGCGCTGCGGGATGCCATTTCTTTATATAAATGCAGCGTACCGCGCAAGTAAGTATCGAACCATCCCCCAATATGCAGCATAGGCATATCTACGTTTTGAAAATAGGTTTTTGGCGAAAGTGTTTGCCAATATTTATCCGGTTTGGGATGATTTAACCAATCATGATAAAAAGAGTCGGGTGCGAGAGTTTTCAATATTTCCGGATGGGCGGGAATTAAGTCGGACAAAGGTAAGTTACGATAAGCGGTGTAAAGAGCTTGATAAGCTTTTTCATCTTTGTGCAAACGAGCGGTTTCTGCTGCTAGCTGAATTGCCCAACTCAAGTTATCTTGCCAACGAAACGCTCCGCCTTCATAAGCCCAATCGGTATATAAATCGTAGCCAATCATAGCGGGGCAAATAGTTTTTAAGGCGGGTGGCTTTGCGGTGGCGGCATAGAGTTGAGTCATGCCTTGGTAGGAAAAGCCATACATCCCGACTGCGCCACTGCTACCGGGTAGTTGGGCTGCCCAATTAACAGTATCGAAACCGTCTTCTATTTCGCGGGCAAACAGTTTAAAGTCGCCTTCTGATGTACCGCGTCCGCGCACATCTTGAATGACGACGATGTAACCTTGGGATGCGTACCAAGAGGGGTGAGCGTAGACAACTGTAGATGCGATCGCTTTACCATAAGGTTGACGCATCAGCAATACCGGATAAGTACCTTTGCTATCGGGTCGGTAAATGTCGGCAAAAAGACGCACCCCATCTCTGGTTAACATCGAAACTGTTTCTTTGGTCATTGGGCATTGGGCATTGGGTATTGGTCAGTAGGGTGGGCAATGTCCACCAAATACTCGCTCAAGTAGCAAAAATACCATAAGGGATAACGCATGACCAATGACTCATCACCCTAGAGTTAAATAAGATCTTATTATCCCCATAAATACGGGATAGCCTTCTTTTCAGCAGGGAACTAGCGCATCTGCACGACCGAGAACTCTTAAATCGTCTTCATCTAATTCCACGGGTGTGCCGCTGCGAATCAATTCTACAAAGTCTTCGTTGGGAACCATAAAACAAAGGGCGTACAAACGTTCCGAACCTGTATTTTCAATTACGTGAGTTGCGGTTGGCGGTACTAATATGCTGTCGCCGGCGCGAATGGGGACTGTTTTGCCATCGCAGCTTGCTCTACCTTCTCCTTTGAGGATAAAAAACATTTCTACAGCTAGATTATGTCGATTGGGGGGAGTTTTACCGCCGACATCAAAAATTTCTACGCACAAAGTTAACGATACATCAGCACTTGCCGGCTCGAAGACGATCGCTAACCGGTTGGTATCGTGGGGGCTGATGCGATACGCTTGATAGTCTCTGGGAGATTTAGCGATCGGAATCATGCAGCGATTATTCATTTTTTATCCGTCCTTTGTTATCGGTCAGTTGTCAGTTGTCAGTTGTCAGTCATTAATCAATGACAACTGACATCCAATTAATTACTAATTGCTTTTAAGATAGCTTGAGAATCGGTGACGAAACCAAAACATTGTTTGACGTTATAAAGAGTGGCTTGCCAGCAATACTCCGGTGAAGTAGTGGCAGTGCAATCTTTTACTAAAATGCAATCATAACCGAGGAAATTAGCGTCTTGCAGCGTCGCCATTACGCATTGATCTGCATTCACTCCCCCAAAAAATAAAGTACTTTTTCCCAGATTCCGCAGGAGACTATCCAATGGTGTATCCCAAAAACCGCTCATTCTGTATTTATCAACACGGATATCTTCTGGTTTTTGTTGTAATTCATCGACAACAGCAGCTGCCCAACTGCCTGCGATCAGAACTTTAGCACCGTTGGCTGGTAGAGGATCGCCCAAACCGACACCATCACCGGTAGGATTGTAAACGTGGCGCAGTCCGGCACTGATATTGATTAAGTCGGGGCGGTTTCCCCAGTTAAGCCAAATTACGGGAACTTTGACATTTCGCAATTCTGGTAGGAGAGTTTTGAGGGGATTGATGGGAGTGCGTGCGGGTGTCACGTCTACGCCTATATGCGCTAACCAGCCATTGGGATGACAGAAATCATTCTGCATATCAATTACCAATATGGCGGCTTTTGCCAAATCCAGGCGCAGCGTTTTGGTTTCTGTCGCCAGGGTAATAGGCTGCGGTTCTAGGGGTGGGCGGGTGATATCGGCTATTTGGGCATCAACTGCCCAAGCATTTGGGGGTAAGCCCAAGGTACGCAGAGGTATCATAATAGTTTTGAGTTTTGAGTTTTGAGTTACAGGTTTGTTGTAGCTCAAAATCGAATTACACTTATATGTTGAATACTACTTTTTAGCGCCAAAACTCGTAAAATTTTCTAAATTCTTAATTTCAAGGTAAATTGCGTGACTTTTACTCTCCAGAAAGCTTTGGTTCCCGTCGATCGCGGTTACTCTACCGTTGATGTGCAAGTGGTGGACGATCGCATTACGGCGATTGCGCCCAATCTAGAGGCGATCGGTACTGTTGTAGATTGTCAAAACAAACTGCTACTCCCAGGTTTTGTCAACGCCCACACCCACTCCTCGGAAATGTGGCAGCGGGGAGCAATTCGTCCCGTTCCGCTGGAATTGTGGTTGGCGGAACTGTACGACTTTGTACCCCTGGAAATCGAGCAAATTTACTTGACGGCTTTGGGTACGGCAGTAGAAACTTTACTGTCTGGAGGGACAAGCGTTGTCGATCACTTGGTTTTGATTCCTGGGAAAGAAATCGAAACTATTGCAACTGCGGTTCGCGCTTACAAAGAAGTTGGTATCCGCGCTTTTATCGCGCCTCTGATTCAAGATGAATCTCTCACGGCTGGCGTTCCCTCTGGCGGTACCGAACAGGAACACGATGCTTATATTCGCTCGACTGGCGCAACTTTAGCATTAATACAAGATGCTGTAAATAAATTTCACAACCCGTCGGAAGGGGTGTATATTTTGGTTGCGCCAACGGGCATTCAACTGTGTTCGGATGCTTTGTTTACTGGGTGTGTAGAATTGAGCGAGCGCTACAATCTTTGCCGCCATTCTCACTTGCTGGAAACGAAAGCTCAAGTATTGCTGGCGCAAGAAAAATACGGTTGTAGTGCTGTCGAACATTTGAAAAGGCTCGGTTATCTCAGTGAGCGGACTTCTTTAGCGCACTGCGTTCATTTAACCGATGAGGATATCGCTATTTTAGCAGAAACTCAATCTACTGTTGTACACAATCCCCTCAGCAATCTGCGCTTGGGTAGCGGGATCGCGCCTATTTTGAAATATCGACAAGCGGGAGTAAATGTTTCTTTTGGTTGCGATGGTTCTGCCAGTAATGATTCGCAAGATTTACTGGAAGCTATTAAAATTGGTTCTCTCCTCCACAACGTCACTGATTTAGATTATCAGCATTGGATAACGCCGCGTCAATCTGTAGAAATGGCATCTTTCGGCGGTGCTAAGGGATTAAATGTCGCGGATGAACTCGGTTCGCTGACTGTGGGGAAAAAAGCTGATTTTGTACTTTACGATCTTACCAATTTGTCGTTGCTGCCGCGCACAGACCCGATTGGTTTGTTGATTTTGGGGCGTCCCACTCAGGT
>NZ_JACJUP010000048.1:0-13029 GCF_014748295.1 Planktothrix sp. FACHB-1355
ACCCACCTAATTATCGGAACGTCCCCACGCGAGGTGCGAGCAACAGTCGCTGGAGTATCTTTTATAGTACCGCAGAAGAAGGTCGCGCTTTCAGCAGAGCCAATCTTGCTGCTGGTAGCCGTGCAACCCAGCACAAACGTAAATGCAGCAAATAATTGGACAATAAACTTAATTTTCATAGAGTATATCCAACCTCCTCAAACTCTCAATAGAGGGTAAGATCTGTATCTAGATGTGGAAAGAAGCCATCTGTACTTTCGAGCTGAGCAGGTAAAACCAGATCTCGCAATTGCTGATGTGCGTCCGAGCCACAAAAGTAGCTGGCAACAGCATGAAAGCGTTGAGCGGCTTTTTTTTACTCTAATTGTATGACCTGGAAGCTCAATCCTTCATTAGAGGGATCGTAATTATCCTTGCCCCTGCTTCCAACTTAAAGTCTGAGAATCTGGGGTTGTAGGGGGATAGAATCCTCTGCCATTTTCTGTCTCGACCAGGCTACTATTAGGTATTAAAGCAGAAACGATATTATACCGCCTCAGCTCTTTCAGTGAATTCCTCAGTTTCATCCTGAACGACTAGACACCTCTTTGAAAGACATTGATGTAGACGCAAACTCTCAAAGTTTCTACACAGTTTATCTAAACCAAACTTTCAAGTGGTGTCTTCATATCGGCGAAGCACATACGACGGGCTGCGTTCTCTAGCAATATCAAATCTGACGAAACATTACCGGGGTCTTATGCCAAGAGTCCTGTTGAACACCGAAGCGAGTCACCCAATGTTGGGTAATTTATTAGACGAGCGTTACCAAATAGTTCAAGTTTTAAGTGCCGGAACATTTGGAAGAACGTACATTGCCGAAGATGCTAAATTACCGGGTAATCCTAAATGCCTAATTAAGCATCTCAAACCTGCTAGTAACGATCCCAACTACTTGCAAACCGTCAGACATCTGTTTCTCAACGAAGCAGAGACTTTGAAACGGTTGGGCGAACACGATCGCATTCCGCAAGTGCTAGCTTACTTTGAAGACGACCAAGGATTTTACTTGGTGCAAGAGTTTATCGAAGGACAGCCTCTGAGTACTTTACTGCCAACTAGCCTACGCTGCGGCAAACGCTGGCAAGAAAAACAAGTTATTCAGTTGCTAGAAGAAGTATCAAGCATACTAGAATTTGTTCACAGTCAGGACATTATTCATTGCGATATCAAGCCAAACAATATAATTAAACGCGCCTCAGACGGCAAATATTGTTTGATTGAATTTGGCTCGCTTCAGCCGATAAGGACGCCAGCAGTTAACGTTGAAGAACAGGCAGAAATTACTTTTCCTCTCGAATCGGCAGGGTATGTACCGCCAGAACAACTGGCATATCACCCACAGCCAAATAGCGATATTTATGCGTTAGGCACGATCGCTATTCAAGCACTGACGGGAATGTATCCGGCGCTGTTGCAAATAGATGGGAATTTGGCTAGCTGGCAGCAACAAGTAAAAGTGAGCGATCGACTGGTTTCTGTAGTAAACCAAATGGTACGCCTTAACTACAAAGAGCGCTACCAAATGGCGACAGAAGTTATCCAAGCTCTTCAGGATTCGGGCAGCGGTAGCCAGACAACAGAATTTGTCAGTAGCGGTGTTGGTGCGATCGGCTCAGAAAAGCTAAATATTACCTTTAAGTCATTGCCGCCAAAATCCCCAACTATATCCCCAACTATATCCCCAACTATAATTGAGGAGTCAAAAGTTGCGGAAAACTCTATTGGTGCGATCGCCTCAGAAACTCTTGAAATCCCGTTAACCTTATTCCCGCCAGATTCAGAAACCAAAACAGCAGATTCAGAACAAATTCAATACTCTGCTGAAAACGCTGTTTCCGAATCTTCGCCTTTAGAATCCCTCATATTTGTAATGCCTCAAACGCAACTTTATGAGGCAACATCCACCCCAGATGCTACAGATGCAACGGACTCACCCCCTAAGCCGCAAAAGAGCAAACCTGGTTTTAAATTACCAAAAATCCCTCCTATAGTGGCTTTATTTGGTGTCGGTATGGCGATGAATGCTTTGGCTGCAATGGCTGGATACATTTATATGTCCCAACCCGATCCCACTCAATTTAAACAATTGGATTCAATCATTGACCAAGTACAGTGGGAAGAAGGAGCTAAAAAAGTTTGTCAGATTCCTTATATCTGTTTTTGGGAAAAGAAACAACAGCCTAATGTTCGAGGAAAGGCGCAAACATCTGTAGAAGTTTACCAATTACGGAAAAAAGCCTTTGCCTTGGCTGAAAAGAAAGACTTTGCTGGTGCGGTGAAACTTCTGGAAGAAATTTCTCCCCAAACACCAGAATACTCTAAAGTTAAAGCTAAGATCGCTGAATATAAGCAAAAGCAGCGGGTTAAGCAAGCTGTGGAAAAGTCTGGCGGTGCAAAAATGGCGAGTAAGTCCACGAGATAATTAATGAACAATGAACAATTGACAATTAAAAACTAATTGTTAATTGTTCATTGTTACAATGGGTGATTCTGTCTGCGCTAACAACCTTCCCCGTGAAATTACATAACGTACAGTCGCTCGACGACGAATCGCATCATAGCGACTATCAGCATCCAACACAATCAAATTTGCAGGCTTCCCCACCTCAATTCCATAGCTATCTTGCAGATGTAAAGTTTTTGCTCCATGCAGTGTCACCATATCAAAACAAGCATCTATTTCAGACATCCCCGTCATCTGACAAATGTGAACCGCCATGTGCGCCACTTCCAGCATATTTCCCGTCCCCAAACTATACCAGGGATCTTGGATACAATCGTGTCCCAAACTCACATTCAATCCAGCTTGCCACAATTCTTTCACTCGCGTCACACCTCGGCGTTTGGGATAAGTATCGGTGCGCCCTTGTAAGGTAATATTAATTAAAGGATTGGCGATGAAATTGATTTGCGATCGCATTAACAAACCCATCAACTTTAAGGCATAAGCATTGTTATAAGAAGCAAACGCAGTTGTATGACTCGCGGTTACTCTTTCTCCCAAACCAGAACGAATCGCACAAGCCGCCACAACTTCTAAAAAGCGCGACTCGTCATCATCAATTTCATCGCAGTGAATATCAATTAACCGATTATATTTTGCCGCTAATTCAAATATCCGATGTACCGATTTTACCCCATCTTCGCGGGTAAACTCATAGTGAGGAATTCCACCCACCGCATCCGCACCCAATTTTAGCGCTTCTTCCAATAATTCTTCATTTTTAGGACTACCGTAAACCCCATCTTGAGGAAAAGCCACCACTTGCAAAGTTATCCAATCTTTGACCGACTCTCGCACTGCTAGCAAACCTTGCAATGCAGTTAAAGAGTCTTCACTCACATCTGCATGACTGCGTACAAATAAAATACCTTGAGATGCTTGTAATTTGAGCGCTTCTATTGCCCGTTTTTTCACATCATCCAGCGTCAAACTTTGCTTGCGTTCTCTCCAAATTTCAATTCCTTCAAACAAAGTTCCGCTTTCATTCCATCGCGGTTCGCCTGCTGTCAGCGCTGAATCCAAATGAATATGGGACTCCACGAAAGGGGGACTGACTAATTTTCCTTGGATATCCAGTTCCAGCTGCGCTGGTTCGCTGAGATGGGGTGCGATCGCGCCAATTTTACCATCTCGAATCCCAATATCGACTTCCCGATCCTGCAAACGACACCGACGCAGTAATATATCCCAGGATAATAGCGACATAAATATTCCTTTCTGGTTTATCCAACAAATCCATACAGGAATTGTGAACTACCCCACCGTATAGACGGATGGGGCTTCTGAATTCACAGGGGAATGCCTCAAGACAGACTTACGCCCAGATGAAGGACTTACTTCCCCTCCTTCAGCAGCAGTCCTGGTTCCCAAGACCGATAACTGTCTGATACCTTCTGCTCTAATATTTGTTGCAGCGTTTTCATCTCTATCGTGGTGTGTGCCGCAGCTTGGACAAGTCCACTCTCTAATATCTAGTGGCATTTCTGACATCTGATAGAGACAGTTTGAGCAGGTTTTAGAGCTAGGAAACCATCGATCAATTTCAACTAATAAACCACCTTTCAACTTGAGTTTATAGTCTAAAAAATTGATGAAAGTTCCCCACCCCACATCAGCAATAGCTTGAGCTAGGTTGTGATTGCGAACCATGCCCTTGACGTTGAGGTTTTCGACTACTACCACTTGGTTATCATTGACGATTTTCTTGGATAATTTATGCAGAAAATCTTGACGGGCATTGCTAATACGTTCGTGAACTTTAGCCACAAGCTTTCGTGCTTTTTCTCTAGATTTGCTGCCTTTTTTCTGGCGAGCTAATTTAGTCTGTTTTCTGGCTAAGTTTTTTTCATGTTTTTTGATATGTCTAGGGTTGGCAAATTTCGATGTCTTATTTCCATCGTGCGTAACACAGAAGTCTTTGAGTCCCAAATCAATGCCAATCACTTTACCTGTAACAACCACTTCTGGGGTTTCTAGCGAGGTATCAAACAATAACGAAGCATAGTATTTTCCTGTGGAAGCTTTAGTAACAGTTACAGTTTTCAGCTGTCCCGCAAATAATCGATGAATTGAGGCTTTAATTATCCCAACTTGAGGGATTTTTATTCCCCTCTCAAGGATTTGGCAATTTTGAGGATATTGACAAGATTGTTTCCCGTGATAAGACTTGAATCTAGGATATTTAGCTCGCTTCTCAAAAAAGTTTTTGAAAGCTTTAGTTAAGTGCAGAGTTGTTGACTGCAACACCTGAGAATAACATTCCCCTAGCCATGCCGTATCTTCTGCTTTTTTGAGCTTGGGTAAAACCTTGTTGAGGGCTATTTGAGTAAGTCCCTTTCCTGTTTCCTTGTAAGTTTCATTGCATAGATTCAAAGCGTAATTCCACCACCATCTTGCACACCCCATTACTTGACTAAGCTTTTGGGATTGCTCAGATGTTGGGTAAATTCGGACTTTGATGGCTCTATACAATGGTTTCAGGTGAACTATGGTTTACAGTAAATATTGTAGCACAAGATAACAGAAAGTAGAGGCTACGCCGTTTTTTTATTGGTCGGGCATTCATCCCCACCGTATAGACAGATGGGGAATTCTGCCCGACATTTGAGTTAAACCCTACCGCAACCTGGAACTACTCTCTATGTAGGAACCCGGTTTCTTGAACAAGACCCTCCTCATTTTTTTGATTTGTTGGGTTTCCTAAGCAGAAACCGGGTTTCTTGAAGAAACCCGGTTTCTTTCCGTCAGTTTTTAATTTGCTATTCGGAAATATTATTTGCTACTCCGACTTCCCTCGCCGAACGGATCAACATAGCTTTTTGACGGTTCTCCATTGACCGCTGATGATTCAGCATCAGGGAACGAGCTCTTTGTTCAACTGCGCGGTTGTTGGATTCGTAGTTAATAGCGCTCATGTTTTCGCCTCCAAAAGTACAAACGTAGTGAATTGAGGCGCGTTCCTTCGGGATTGCTCCCTACTTCCGTCTCCTCACTGCATCTAACCGTCGATCGGCGTCTACCTGAAGAGATGAACGATTTATTTCTGTATTTATTGTTACCGTTTTTCCGATAAATGTCAAGTGCTACATAAAACTTTACAATCAAGCTCAATTCAATCCTAGATAAACTGCCACAGTCGTTGGTTTAAACGCTAAATTGGCAATATGAGTGAAAAAAGCGAAGGTATCAAAATCGTTAGCGACAATCGCCAAGCCCGTTACCTCTACGAAATCCTAGAGACATACGAGGCTGGGATTGAGTTAAAAGGGACAGAAGTCAAGTCCATTCGCGAAGGTCGGTCTAACCTGCGCGATGGATACGTGCTGATTCGGAATGGCGAGGCGTGGCTGCTGAACGTCCACGTTTCACCTCACTCAACCGCCAGCCAGTATTTTAACCACGACCCCGTTCGCACGCGGAAACTGCTGCTGCATAAAGAGGAAATCCGCAAGCTGATTGGTAAAGTGGAACAAAAGGGTTTGACCCTAATTCCTTTGAAGATGTATTTGAAGAAAGGTTTGGTGAAAGTCAGCGTTGGTCTGGGTAGAGGTAAGAAGCTGCACGACAAACGCGAAGATGTGAAGAAACGCGACGATAAGCGCGAGATGCAACGCGCTATGAAGAATTTTTAAAGCGATTCAAACCTAAGAAACCGGGTTTTTTGGCAAGGATTTTTACTTTGGTGTCAAGTTAATCGCTAAAAACCCGGTTTTTAGCTTTTTTTACCGCAGATTAAGGCAGATGAACGCGGATGAACGCAGATGTGGATGTAAAAAAGTCACTCATTCAAAAGTCAAAATTCCTTCCTCTACCTTTTCCCTTTTCCCTCTCCCCTCTCCTTTTTCTAAATGGTATAATTTTACTCGCTAGTGCGAATGCTGGTAATAATTATGACTCAAGAATTAATAGATTTAAGAAAAAGCATTCTGGAAGGAAGATACGCCGAGGCTTTGGCAATTGTAGATGAATTAGAGGGAATGAGCAAACAGGCGATACTGCGGAATATCCAATCTTATCTCAAAATCTTGTTAATTCACTTGATTAAAAACCAAATCGAACAGCGATTAACAAATTCTTGGGCTAATTCTATTCGCAATTCTGTTAGAGAAATTAAGAAACTGAATTTGCAAGATAACAAAACCTCTTATTACGTGAAGATAGATGGTTGGGAAGAAATGATTGATGAAGAATTTGAAGAGGCAATTCGCGAGGCTAGCGAGGAAGTCTTGAATGGTGCTTACAGTCCATTTCAAC
Source organism: Planktothrix sp. FACHB-1355 (assembly GCF_014748295.1). NCBI lineage: Bacteria > Bacillati > Cyanobacteriota > Cyanophyceae > Oscillatoriales > Microcoleaceae > Planktothrix > Planktothrix sp. FACHB-1355. The sequence continues at coordinate 6,800 of NZ_JACJUP010000048.1, forward strand.
TTGCTGAAATGGTGGAGAGAAAATTGGTAATTAGTCATTCTCAAAGCTTAATCGAATTGACCTATAATTATTCACTTAAGCAGTTACCAGGAGTTATTGATGATTATTTGATTCAGCTTCCGGGTGGGGAAGATTGGCAAGCTGGGAGGCGATGATAAAAATTCTTAAAACAAGGTATTCAATACTGATAAACCTTAAATATTTATGGTGTGTCTAAGCTGAGCTTTGTACAGTTATTTGTGGTTGAGATTCGTTATCCACAAAATCCCGAATTACTTTTAGTAAATCATTAGAATGAAATTCGGATTGGGAATCGAGCTTGTTTAAAAAGTTGTTTGCTGCTAGCTTTAAGGCTGTGGTAAATTCAGAAACATGAGAGATTGAAATGGATTGTTTGCGATAATATATTCGCATTCCCTCCTCCCAAGGTTCAAATAAAATTGGTTCTGGTTCTTCCACAATTTCAACAGCGATATTTTTACCTTGTTTTACAGCTTTCACTCCGGTAATTAAGGCATCAAACCAGGAATCTAAATATGTTGATTTTTCCGTGATGGTTGTTGTATCATTGGTTATGGTGATATCGCCAATGGGATCGATGGGGTCGATTTTTTCTGATTCGTCGATATTTATGGCAATTTGCATTATTATGTTAGGTTTAATGACTTCAAGCACAACTTTACTGCAACCAATAACGTAACACTGCTCCCGCTCCCAGTCCTATCCAAGAAGTTCCAGATAGAATCAGAAACTTGTGAAAGTTACTAAATGGCTTTTTTCCTAAATCGTTAGCATGTATATCCCAAAATATTACTTCTGTTCCTTCCCACATCCTTAAGGCTAAAGATATATTTGATGTTAAACCAATACACCAAGCCACTAAACCCCTTATCCTTTCTTCATTCCCGTAAATATTTCCATAAATTTGGCTCCAACTCATCTTACTGTTATACATAGTCAAAGGTGTCAGAATAATAAGCATTAAATACCATAGTCCTAGTCCCTCGGTTGGACCAATCGAGAAAAAAAGCAATAAGAATCCGTAAAAAATACCCATAAAAAATAATGATACTATAGCCTTAGTTCCAAATATAGGTACAACAGTTAAAGTTATCGCTAAAGCCATAGTTAAAACGCCGCCTATCTCAATATCAGTAAGCCCACCATAAGTAACCCCTCTTTCACCATGATAAGCTAAAAGCGAGGTTCCAGCTAAAGCTACGAACCAAGGTAAAGGCGAAAAATAAAAAGGTATTGTTAACAAAAATCCCAAACCTACACAAACTATGAAACGTTGTACTAATAAACCCCAATCAATATGTATCTTTTGTAGGGTTGGTTGAGTGATTACTTTGTTAATGCCTACCGGAACAGTGCGATTCGCCACTTCCAACAACTTCAACCATTCCTGCATCGACTGAGGACGGTTTTTCGCTTCCAACTCCATCCCCTTGAGAATCGCCCGATTTAACTCATCGCTGATATCAGCGTGTTGCTTAGGTTTAATCAATCGGACATTATTCAACTTCCGATCCAAAGAAGATGTCGGACATTGACCAGTTACCGCATAATATAGAGAAGCAGCCAAACAGTACACATCAACCGTTGGTTCCCGACTCCCCATCATCTGTTCGTAAGGCGCAAAAGCCCAATTGCCAAAATGCTTGGAACTTTCGACTGTTTGCAGAATTTCTCCAGCAATGCCAAAATCAATCAACACCGCTTTACCGTCACTCTGCACCATAATATTGCCTGGGTGAGCATCCCGATGCACCAAACTCGCTTGATGCACCACCGTCAAAGCTTCCCCAATTTGTCGCACATACTCCACCGCTTCGTTTGCAGGTAACGCCCCTCGCCGCCGCACCAAATCAAACAAACTCTCCCCTGCGACAAAATCCATTACCAGGCAGTATATCCCCTTCTTTTCAAACAAATCCCTGACGCGCACGATATTGGGATGCTGTTTTTCAGAGAGTTTTTCCAGTCGCCGCCCTTCCTCGACGAACCGCTGCAAATATTTGGGGTATTCCGGGTCATTTTTCAGGCTTTCATTAGGCGTTTTAATAACCACTAGCTGTTGCAGCAGCGTATGTCGTGCTTGATAGGTAATCCCGAAGCCCCCTTCTCCCAGGATTTTCTCGATAATATACTTACCTTTCTGCAACCGCTGACCCGCTGCCCAAACCATGTCGCGCTTTCCAGACTCTTGGGTTTATTGTGACATATTATCTCAAAAAAAAGTACGTTGTTGCGGTTTAGCGCTAAAGCGCAACAACGTACCTTATTTCTTATCTTCTCTTCGCGTTCTTCGCGTCTTCGCGGTTCGTTAAAAAATCTTGGGTTAGAGTTACCAACTCTAACCAAAATACAAAAGCTCCTACAAGTCCTGTGGAGGTAAATTTTCACTCCGCGATGGTTGATAAATAGTGTAATAACTAGCGATCAAAGCTATCATCATCCACCAGAGAGTATTGGCTTCCGGACGATACAAAACTGTATCTACAGTACCATGAGCTAGCATACCTAAAAAACTGGCGATCGCAGCTATCAACCAAAATCCTTCGCGGCTACCAAATTCCCGCAGACGCCGCAATTGTACCCAACCTTGGTTAAAGGTTACTAACAATAACCAGAGAAAACAACCCAATCCAATCAAACCGGCTTCCACCGCTACTTCCAGCAGAATAGAATAAGCACTCAAAGCGCTGTAGCGGGGACGCATATAGAGAGGATAAATTTTGTTAAAAGCAGTGTTGCCGGGGCCAATGCCGATAATGGGCCGAGCGCGAATCATCTCCTGTACAGCTGCCCACACATTGATGCGAAAATTATTGCTGCTATCTTCGCGACCCACAAACATACTGAAAACGCGATCGCGCAACGGTTCTACAAACAATATTGCCAATCCTAATATAGCAGCCAAACTTATTAGCAATATCGGTAAAGACCAAGTGCGCCAAAAAGGAGGTAACTGAATACTTAACCAATCAATCAACAACAACAAAAACACAAACAGCAGCACTACAAAACCGATCCAGCCCCCCCGACTGAAAGTTAATATCAAACAAGATGAATTGACAACAAACATTGTCGTTGCTAACGCTTTGCAGACCCAGCCACGCCAAGCAAAAACAGCCGCCAAACTCAAAGCAGTTGCCGGCAGCAGATACCCTGCCAGTAAATTGGGATTTCCCAGATAGCTATAGACTCGCGTGGTTTTAGCCAGAGGAGATTCCGGATCTACCCAAGTTGCCAGTGCTGTAGCGCCAAAAAACCACTGCCTCAGACCGTAGACACTGACGAGCAGAGCTACGTGCAAGTATAGCGCAATTAACCAAGAGCGCAGGTGAGGCGATCGCAAAATCCTCGCCATCAAAGCAAACAGCAACAGATACAGCGTCAGCTTCACCAAACCGGTCAGCGCCGCCGCCTTCACCGGTGACAAAGCTGTCGCCACCACAGCAATACCCCAATAAAGCAATACCAGCAAATGAATGGGCGTAAATTTGGGAAAAGAAAATACTGCCTCTCCCTCTTCCTTCTCCCTTTCTCTGACAACCTCATCCGATACAGTCAGCAGCACCCAAAAGGCACCGCAAGCAACTAAAAGCACACCAACCAAATCGTTGGATACAAAGGGAGCCAGAGCAAACACCAAGCTTACCAACAACGCGCCCAAAGGTTCTGCCCATCGCATCAACCAGCTGCCTTGTCGCCATGCTGGCAGCAGACCTACCAAACGGTACAAATAACTAGCATTGCGCCACCGATACAACGGTAGATTAGATAGTGTTAATTGTTGCCAAACAGCGTTCATGAATTTTTATTCTAGTGAACCATTTTAGATTTTGGATTTGAGATGTTAGATTATATTTTCATCTAAAATCTAAAATCTAAAATTTTTAGATATTTACATCAGCTTCTGTTATTGTTGGCAAGCTCACCACATATCTAAAGCCAGACTCTTGCGAGCCTTGGATCGAGATTTGTCCGCTGTGCATTTGAGCTAAATGACAGCTGAGCAACAGCCCCAAGTTTTCAGAAGATCGATCGATTATATTATTCTCAAGAGCTTCCGATCGGTCAGCAGTAACCAAAGCTTTTTCTTCCGATTTGGTCGAGTTACTCTTCTCGGCTGCTTCTGGAGATAGCAGTGATGCTTCTTCGAGGCTTTCATCCTCGCGATCGTAAAGCCGGGGCTCCGAGTAAGTTGGTACAGATGGGGACGTATTGAAAAAGTATCCTTCCAGATGAGGGAGGCCATCTCCCAGCCAGGGGTGAGAAACCCAAACGGCAATGTTTAACCCTTCTACTTTACGAGAGATATGAATGCGGACAATACTGCCAGCATCAGCCGTTTGCAGCACACTTGATACCAAGTGATAAAGCAATTGGCGGACTTTTTCCTTATCCAGTTGCCAGATGCGATTTCCGGGCTCTACGGAAAGACGAATCTGTTGCCCTCGGCGGTTGGCTGCTTCTTCTAATGTAGCGATCGCCTGTTGGCACAACATTTCTATATCAACAGCAGAAAGATTCAGTTTTGGATTATCGGGGTTTAGCGATCCCAGTGCCAATATTTCGTTTACCAGCGACAGCAAGTACTGACCGCTGTGCTGAATAATCTCCAAATATTCTTTTTGTTTAGTCGTTAGGGGGCCATAAATCTCGCGGCTCAAAACGCTGGCCATTCCCATCACTGAGGTCAGAGGCGTCCGCAGTTCCTGAGTGAGTTGGCCCAGCAATTTGACTTGAATTTGATTGGTGGCGAGTTGCTGGCTGCCTAAATTTCCAGAGGATATTTGCGTGTTGAGATTCACCAACACTCCTGGGGCATTCTCTTTGAGGGCACGATTGCGCTCAAATTCGCTCATAATCCAGCGGGCCATGAGTTCCAAAAACTCTGTTTCCCTGTCAGTAAAGGAACGCGGCACCCGTTCCATCACGGCAAGCGTACCCAGGCAATGTCCGGTAGAAGTTAATAATGGCACTCCCAAATAGGCGCGGATGCCATAGTGCTGAACTAACAAACTCTTGGCAAAAATCGGCTCAACGGTAGTATCGCCGATCGCCAAAACTTTATGAGAGTCTACTACGTGCGTACACAGAGATTCCTGCCGCGATAGCTGACGGGATGTTGCCAGCTGATTCATCAAACCTAACCTGGACAAACCCACAGATGACTTGAACCATTGACGGTCTTTGTCCATGATGCCCAAAATGCAGATGGGGGCATCCAAAAAGTGGGCAGCCGTCTGAGTTGCCTCATCGAAAATCGGGATTGTCTCTGCTTCCAGCAGTCCCGACTCTGTTAAAGCTAAAAGGCGCTGTTGTTCTCGCGCTTGAGGTGTCAAACCGTTGAGACGATAAAAGAGAGTGTTTTCAGGGTTTACCATGCTAACTGCTACCCCTATACTTGCTGAATTTATCATTTATCTAGCTGCTGCCGCAGACAAAGAGCTTATCCTTAAAATTCCCTAACTGCATTCTCAACGAACAGGTTATGGAGAAATATCATCAGTTTTTGAGAATATCTACCATTAACCAGAAAGAGATGTACTCGACCAGGCAGGGTGAGACAGCAGGGAGGCGATGACCCGCACTCCTCGTAACTGATTCGAGAGGGGTAGATGACCTTTGGGGGCACTCAGATCCCAGATAAACTCGTGGGGATATCGCGTCCAGTTATTGCCATTCTTCCAGCCGATTTTGGGCCAGAATTTTTCCCAATTTTTGCCCAAACTCAGCCAAATTTCCCGTTGCACTCCATAGCCAAACTTGCCTTCGGAATTAGCCAGCCAGAGGTTGTTAATGGTTTGCAGATCTGATGTAGGGAACTTCTCTACCTCAGTAAAATACAACCATTTCCTTTGCACTGCTGCCGCACCTGCAAGTTCGCACAGCAATTGCAGCGTCATTCGATCGGCTGCTTGAAAATCTTGCTGGGCCAGCAGTTGTTGCAGGGGAGTGTAATCTATATTGCGCTCTGAAATCAACGATACGATACTGGTGTTCATTGCTAATTGGTTATTGGTCATTGGTGGTTGGTCTGCGATCGTCGGTTACTTTTGTTTTTGGTTTCTTCATTCCCGATTACCCATTACCGATTAACTATTAGCACAAAGGAATTTGCACAAGTATCGCCGTTAGTCCAGTTGAGTATCACTCTGGTTTTGCAAACTTTTCACTTAGCGGTCTGCAAAATGCGATCGAGATCGGAAGAGCGT
>NZ_JACJUP010000480.1:0-4768 GCF_014748295.1 Planktothrix sp. FACHB-1355
CCACAGCATTGGCACAGGGAAGAAGTTGAGGGATTGTATTTACTGGAAGGAGAATTGTTAATTGAAAGCGGTGAAAAAAGCTTCACTGCTACACCTGGTTCGTTTGTTCTAGCTCCGAAAGGTATTCCTCATACCTACCGAAATTTAACAACATCACCCGCCAAAATGTTGGCAATTATTACTCCGGCAAATGCGGGGGAATTTTTTGAGAAAGCAGGTGTACCAGCAACCAATAAGTTTACACCGCCGCCGCCACCGGAACCAGAAAAGATCGAAGAATTAATTGCGATCGCGCAGCAGCACAACATCGAGATTAACCTACCCCAAATGGTGTAAAAATAATAGATAGATATCCAAAGAAACCCGGTTTCTCCTAGAAACCGGGTTTCTGGACTGACAATCAATCATTTAAGGCAGTGGATAAAACCGAAAAAGACAAAATGCTGGCAGGCGAATTATATCTCGCTGCCGACGCCGAATTAGTTGCCGATCGCAAACGCGCACGTCGTCTGAGCAGAGTATACAATAATACTACTGAAGAAGAAACGGAAAGGCGCACGCAAATTTTAACGGAATTATTTGCCAAAGTTGGTGCTAATGTTGAAATTGAGCCACCTTTCTACTGCGACTACGGCAGCAATACTTATGTTGGCGATAAATTTTACATGAACTTTGGCTGTGTCATTCTTGACTGTAATAAGGTGGAAATTGGCGACAGCGTTTTATGTGGGCCTTATGTTCAAATTTACACCGCGTATCATCCGATCTCACCGGAAATTCGTCTTACGGGTAAAGAGTTAGCCGCTCCTGTCAAAATCGGTAATAATGTTTGGATCGGAGGTAATGTTATCATTTGTCCAGGAGTAACTATCGGTGACAACACAACTATAGGCGCTGGCAGCGTGGTTGTAAAAGATATACCTGCAAATGTTGTTGCTGCTGGAAATCCCTGCCGGATTATTCGCAATTTATCTTGATTTTGCACTTTCAAGTATGACTGAAGCAGCAAACATAACCCAGGAAGAAAAAAGGTTAGCAGAAGCACGGGAACGCCAAGCGCATTGGCGCAAGTGGGGGCCATATTTGAGCGATCGTCAGTGGGGAACTGTCCGCGAAGATTACAGTCCCGATGGTTCCGCTTGGGACTATTTTACGCACGAACAATCTCGTTCTCGCGCCTATCGCTGGGGTGAAGATGGGATTGCGGGAATTTCCGATAACCATCAGCGTTTATGTTTTGCTCTTGCTTTCTGGAATGGCGAAGATGGAATCTTAAAAGAAAGGCTGTTTGGCTTAACAGGAAATGAGGGCAATCACGGGGAAGATGTCAAAGAATACTATTTTTATCTCGACAGCACCCCTACCCATTCTTACATGAAATGTCTGTACAAATATCCGCACCAAGCTTTTCCATACGATCGATTAGTTGCAGAAAATGGGCAGCGCAGTCGCAAAGAGCCAGAATTTGAATTGCTCGATACAGGGATTTTTGATGATGACCGTTATTTTGATATTTTTGTAGAGTATGCCAAAAATTCGCCAGACGATATTTTAATTCAAGTTAGTATTATCAATCGAGGTGCAGAAGCGAGAAAGCTGCATCTGTTACCAACTCTTTGGTTTCGCAACACTTGGTCTTGGAATGGCATCAAAGATAAACCATTCGTGAAAGTCAGTCATACAGAAACTAAATTCAGCGTTATCGAAGCATCGCATCCCACATTGGGAGAAAGATGGCTGTACTGTCAGGATTCACCAAAACTTCTCTTTACAGAAAACGAAACTAACAACCAGTTATTGTTTGGTGTAAGCAATGCTTCGCGTTACGTGAAAGATGGAATTAATAATTATATTGTACATAATCGAAAGTCAGCAGTCAATCCCGATAATATAGGAACCAAAGTAGCAGCCCATTACTTGTTAACAGTTGATGCTGGCGAAACGAAAGTCATCCATTTGCGACTGAGCGATTCTCCAAATTCATCCCAACCTTTAGGTGATGAATTTGAAGTTATATTTAAAACTCGTCAGCAAGAAGCAGATGAATTTTATCAGCGGATTGCTCCGAAATCGCTATCAGAAGATGAGCGAAACGTGCAGCGACAAGCTTTCGCGGGTATGTTGTGGAGCAAGCAATTTTATCATTATGTTGTAGAAGAGTGGTTGAATGGCGATCGCGCTACTCCACCGCCACCAGAAGAACGCAAACGCAGTAGAAATTGCGAGTGGTTTCATCTTTACAATGACGATATTCTCTCAATGCCAGATAAATGGGAATATCCTTGGTTTGCGGCTTGGGATTTGGCTTTTCATACTATTCCTTTGGCGATGGTAGATCCCGATTTTGCGAAGAAGCAACTCGATTTGTTGACGCGGGAATGGTATATGCACCCCAACGGCCAAATTCCGGCCTATGAATGGAAATTTAGCGATGTAAATCCGCCCGTTCATGCTTGGGCTGCGTGGCGTGTTTATCAGATAGAAGAAAAAATGTACGGACGGGCAGATAAACGTTTTTTGGAGCGAGTATTTCAAAAGTTGCTGCTCAACTTTACTTGGTGGGTAAACCGCAAGGATGTAGAGGGAAAAAATGTATTTCAGGGCGGATTTTTAGGTTTAGACAACATCGGTGTTTTCGATCGAAGTGCGGAACTGCCGACAGGCGGACATATAGAACAGTCTGATGGCACAAGCTGGATGGGAATGTATTGCTTAAATATGTTGGCGATCGCGATCGAACTAGCCAAAACAAATTCAGCTTACGAAGATATCGCCAGCAAATTTTTCGAGCATTTTTTGTATATTGCTGACGCGATGAATCACATCGGCGATCCTGATGGTTCGCTGTGGGATGAAACAGATGGTTTTTACTACGATGTTTTGCATCTCCCCGATGACAAAAATTTAAAGTTAAAAATTCGTTCAATGGTGGGATTGATTCCTTTGTTTGCGGTCGAAACGCTGGAACCGGAAACTTTAAATAAACTGCCTGGGTTTAAAAAACGACTGGAGTGGTTCATTAACAATCGACCGGATTTGAAAGAAAATGTCGCTTGCATGGAAACGCCAGGTATCGGTGCGAGAAGATTGCTAGCAATTGTTTATCGCAGTAAACTAAAGTGCATTTTGAAAAGATTGCTGGATGAAACAGAGTTTTTTGGAGATTATGGCATTCGCGCCCTTTCCAAATATCATGCCCAAAATCCATATATTTTTAATGCCAATGGATGCGAATTCCGAGTCGATTACGAACCAGCAGAATCTAGCAGCAATCTTTTCGGCGGCAATTCCAATTGGCGCGGCCCAGTTTGGTTTCCCGTAAATTACTTAATTACAGAAGCGTTGCACAAGTTTTATTCTTACTTGGGCGATGATTTCAAAATCGAGTGTCCCACAGGTTCGGGTCAAGAAATGACGCTGCGGGAAGTGGCGATCGCATTGTCTCGCAACGTCGTAAATATTTTTCTAAAAGATTCTTGTGGTAATAGACCTGTTTACGGTAAAATTGATAAACTGCAAACCGACCCTAACTGGCGCGATGCGATCCTTTTTTACGAATATTTTCATGGCGATAACGGTACGGGACTTGGTGCTAGCCATCAAACGGGATGGACTGGTTTAGTAGCAGAATTAATTCAACAGTGTGGAGAGGATAGGAGTAGAAATATCGCTTCTAGTTGAGCGCCCTTACTTTCAGAAACAATGCGGCTATTAGCGTACAGACTATAGTCTGCTAAGGCCATCATGATATTATTCTAATCATTTAGATTAATAATATGGGCAGATGATTAAGCTTTCAATGAAGCAATTTATTCTGACTGTAAGCAATGCAGAGAGTGCTACAATAAATATTGGTTTTTATCAAAGGATTGTGCAGTAAATTTGTCGCATCTTCTGCTGTCAGAGGCTGACTGAATAAATAACCTTGCATCTCTTCTGATTGCAAACTTCGCAATAATTCCAATTGCTCGCGAGTCTCGACTCCCTCTGCCACTACTTTTAAATTAAGGCCGTGTCCGAGAGTAATCATAGCAGAAATAATTGCTATATCGTGCGGGTTATCTTTCAAATCGCGCACAAAAGACTGATCGATTTTAAGCTTATCGAAGGGGAACTTTTTTAAATAACCCAAGGAAGAATAACCAGTCCCAAAATCATCAATAGAAATATAAACTCCCAAAGTTTGCAAGTCTCGCAACATTTCACTGGCAAAGTCCAGATTCTGCATAATAGTAGTTTCGGTAATTTCCAGCTCTAAATACTGAGGATCTAGCCCTGTCTCTTCCAACGCCAGTGCCACTCTAGATGCGATGTTAGGTTGTTGGAACTGCCGAGGCGAAAGGTTAACTGCCACCCGCAACGGCGAAAACCCCGCATTCTGCCAAGCTTTATTTTGGGCGCAAGCAGTCCGCAGCACCCACTCGCCGATCGGTACAATTAATCCGTTTTCTTCTGCTAGGGGAATAAATTGTCCTGGTGACACTAGACCCAGTTCTGGATGTCGCCAGCGCACAAGAGCTTCCATCCCGATGATTTCCCCAGTGTTGATGTGGATCTGAGGCTGGTAGTAAACATCAAACTCACGCCGCTCTAGCGCTTGGTGCAGGCGATTTTCTAACGCCAACAATTGGGAAGCTTGTGCGTTCATCTCCGGTTTGTAGAACCGATAATTATTCCGACCGTGTTCTTTAGCGCGGTATAGTGCGGCATCAGCATTTCTTAATAAAGTTTCGGCATCTTCACCATCGTGGGGATAGAGCGCAATGCC
>NZ_JACJUP010000481.1:0-4760 GCF_014748295.1 Planktothrix sp. FACHB-1355
AATCTCGATGTTATTGTTATCGGTAGCGGTATCGGCGGTTTAACAACTGCTGGACTACTCGCACGTTACGGCAAAAAAGTGTTAGTCTGCGAAAGTCACGCTATTGCCGGTGGTGCAGCGCACAGTTTCTCGCGGCGGGGATTTCATTTTGATTCTGGCCCTTCATTTTATTGTGGCTTAAATCATCCCAAAAGTCTCAATCCGTTGCGTCAAGTTCTGGAAGTTTTGGGAGAATCTCTCGAAACTGTGAGTTACGATCCGATGGGACACTATCATTTTCCCGAAGGTACTTTTCCCGTTTATAGCAATGGGGAACGTTACCGAAAAGAAGTAGCAAAAATTACTCCGCAAGGTGCGATCGAACTGCAACGCTTTGAAAAACCTTTGCTGCAATTGTACGAAGCATTAAAAGGAATCCCCACTATAGCTTTACGCGCAGATTTGCAAATAATTCCTGTGTTGCTGACAAGATATCTGCCATCACTATTAAAATTATTACCTCAAATCGGAATAGTACAAGCTTCTGTCGGCGAAGTAATGGATAAAGAGGTAAAAGATCCTTGGGTGCGACGATTAATCGATTTAGAATGTTTTCTGTTATCCGGTTTGAAAGCAGAGGGAACTATTGCGCCGGAAGTAGCTTTTATGCTAGGCGAACGCAGTAATATCGGAGTAGATTATCCGGTGGGAGGAAGTGGTGCAATTGTTGATGCTTTGGTGAGGGGTTTGGAACGCTGGGGCGGAAAGTTAAGATTGAATGGTCATGTCGAACAAATCTTATTAGAATCAGGCAAAGTTGTCGGTGTTCGCTTGCAGAATGGGGAAATTATCAAAGCAGCGATCGTTATTTCCAATGCGACTATCTGGGATACTTACACCAAACTGCTGAAACCAGAAGATTTGCCAACATCGTATCGCCAAAAGTCTCTCGCTACACCTGCTGTTGATAGTTTTATGCACTTGCATTTGGGTATTCGTGCAGAAAATTTGGAAAATCTCACCGGACATCACGTAGTCGTGCATGATGCTAATTTAGATATTAGCGAACCGGGTAATACTTGCATGATTTCCATTCCGTCTGTTTGGGATGCAAATCTCGCGCCACCCGGACATCATGTGGTTCATGCTTATACTTTAGAACCTTACGAAAATTGGCAGCGAGACGATCGATATGAAGAGAAGAAAAAAGAGCGATCGCAACCTTTATTTCGCGCCTTAGAAAAAGTAATTCCCGATATTCGCGATCGCATTGTGCTGGAACTCATCGGTACACCCTTAACTCACGCCTATTACCTACGTCGATATCAAGGAACTTATGGCCCAGGAATTGCCGCCAGAAAAGGCACATTTCCAGGCCCACAAACCCCTATTCGAGGATTGTACCGCGTTGGCGACAGCACCATGCCCGGAATTGGCGTTCCCGCCGTCGCCGCCTCCGGTATTTTGTGCGCGAATTCTTTGTTGAATTAACTACCCAAAATATTAGCATAAAAAGCTCAGCTAATCTGATATCTTGATAGAAAATTACTCGAATAGAAGAGTTTCTGCAATGGCGTTAACCGCTTCCACCATGTTGGCATTGGGTACTAAAGCACCCGATTTTCATCTACCAGATGTAGTATCTGGTGAAACGATATCGCTTGCTACTTTTGCCGATCGAAAAGCTCTGCTAGTAATGTTTATCTGCCAGCATTGTCCGTTTGTCAAGCATATTAAGACAGAATTGGCGCAACTGGGAAAAGATTACCAAGCAGAAAGCATCGGGATAGTTGCGATCAGTGCTAACGATGTCGCCAATTATCCAAACGATGCACCGGATAAACTCAAGCAAATGGCTGTTGAGTTGGGATTTACGTTTCCCTTCTGCTACGATGAGAGCCAGGAAACTGCCAAGGCATACACGGCTGCTTGCACACCAGACTTTTTTTTGTTCGATCGCGATCGCAAGTTAGTTTATCGAGGTCAGTTGGATGACAGTCGCCCAAGTAACGGCATTCCGGTAACGGGGAAGGATTTGCGAAGCGCCCTAAATGCGGTATTATCGGATAAACCGATTACCCAAGACCAAAAACCCAGCATTGGCTGCAATATTAAATGGAAGCCCGGTAACGAACCATTCTAGATATTATTGCCTAATATTGCATACTACCCCCCCAAAACCCGTTTTCCCAGAGAAAGCGGGTTTATAACATTTTTGATAACTGCTGAAATACAGTAGGGTGCGTTAGCTATCAGCGTAACGCACCAAAATGTGATTTGCTGTTAACTAACATCTTGCACCATTCTCAACAAGACCTAATAAATCGGGTTTCTCAAGCAAAAGTTGCCAGAAAACCGGTTTCTAGCCCCAGTCACAATCCCTATCAATTTAACTCCCAGAGACACAGCCATGAAATCTCAACAATTTTTGATAATTATATTGATAGCCATAGGCGCAATAACCGGCTCGACTTTGGCAGCCATTTCTTACCTCAACAACAGACAAACTGCACCTACCATAAGTGAGATATTTCCTGAATCTACAGATAATTCTACACCAGATCCAATCCCCGATCTTGCAGAAACCGCACCCACGCAACAAAATTCATCGCCGCCACCAAAAGCAAGCGAGTTTTCCCAATTCCGGTTGCGTCTTTTGGATGCAGTAAAGCGACGCGATGCTAAATTTATTCGCACTATTGTCAATGCCAAAACTCAGTGGGGTTTTGGTGGTGCGATCGATCTCAATACTTATAATATTGATAACAGACAATCACCTTTTTGGCAGTACATGGAAAAGGCAATTGCTGCCGGCTGTACTATAGACCCCGACACAACAGAACCCGAACAAGAACTCGGTTCCGATATATGGTTTTGTCCAATCACCTTCGGCAAACAAATTTATAAATTTGGTTGGCAACAACAAGTAGCAATTTTAGGTCAAAATGTCAATGTTAGGTCAGAACCAGGTTCCGGTTCTCCTGTAGTAGATGAACTTTCTAGAGATATCATCCAATTTGATAAAGAAACTTTTGATAACTTGCCCCAACGCTTGCAACAAGCGATAAACTCTCCAGATGGCTGGACGCCAGTCGTATTAAAAAACGGCCAAAAAGGATGGGTGCAAAATCGATTTGTTTATTACGAACCGAGGGATTATCGAGTCAGTTTTATTCGTTCTAAAGGCCAGTGGTGGTTGCGTTATTTCTGGCGCGGAAATGCGAATTAAAAACAGGAATTTATGATATAATCGTAATTTAAAGCAACTTGTAATTGAGGAAGCTTTTATGAATTTGACCGTTAAAGACTTGGAAAGGCTGCAAACAGAACTACAAGAAGCACATTTAGACTACCAATTGGAACTGGTAGACGGGAGAATTATTGTTATGGGGCCATCTGATGTAACTTCCAGTGAAGTGGGTGCAAGATTAATTATCTTTCTGGGTGGGTGGGTAATGCCCCGCAGATTGGGGCGTGTTTATGATTCGAGCGGCGGTTTCATCTTGCCCACAGAAAATGCTGATTTACGCGCACCAGATGTATCGTTTGTGCGTGCGGAAAGGCTCAGAAACAGTCCGCGTGACTTTGCAAGAGTAGTGCCAGATTTAATGGTAGAGATTAAATCGAAAAACGATAGAGTTAACCCGCTAAAGGAAAAGATAAAAGCATTTTTAGAATTGGGCTCGCAAGTGGGAATACTAATCGACCCAGATAAGCAAAAAGTAATTCTTCTTCGTCGTGGCGGAGAGGAAAACGAATTAACGAATAGCGATGTTTTAACTATTACCGAATTATTTCCTCGGTGGGAATTGCCTGTTTCCGAATTGTGGCCACCTGAATTTGAATAATTAGCAATGGGAATCAATTTTTAGTAAATATAAGGAGAACAATATGCAAACCCAAACAGAGAAACGCTACTACAGCCGCGAGGAATATTTGGCCCTAGAAGAAACTGCTGAGTACAAAAGTGAATACCACGATGGAGAAATAGTACCGATGACAGGCGGAACAACTAATCACAATGAAATTCTGGGTAATCTATTCGCACGTTTAAAATTAGCTCTTAGAGGTCGAGGATATCGTGTATTTGCTAGCGATGTACGTTTGTGGGTGTCGCGTTATCGGAGATATTTTTATCCAGATATTATGATAATTCAGGGAGAACCAGTTTATGAGGGTGGTGGAAATACTACGGTGACGAATCCATCACTAATTGTAGAAGTTTTATCGGATTCAACTAGAAATTACGATAAAGGAGATAAGTTTGATTATTATCGATCGCTCCCCGAATTCCGCGAATATATTTTAATCGATCAATACAAATTTCATATCGAACAATTAGTGAAAACCGCAGAGGGAAAATGGCTGTTAACTTATTACGAATCCGCTGATGGAGTTTTAGCGTTAGATTCCGTAGATTTCCAAATCCCATTAAGCGATATTTATGAAGGAGTTAATTTTGATATTGTAGAAGAATAATATTGTATTTAGTTGCGCTTTAGCGCTAAAGCGCAACAACGTACCTAATGAACTTGAGCTATTGCCACGTAATTAGCAGCTTGCTATATAATAGAGTTATGATGAAAAAAATTTTTTCTGAGGTAACAGCTATGCAGCAAATAACTTTAGATGAAGCTACCAAAGATTTGTTAGCTTTAATTGAAGCAGCGCTCGAAGGTGAAGAAATTGTCATTACCAAAGACGATAAACCTGTGTTAAAATTAAGCCCGATATCTCCCGCCAAGAAAAGTTGGCCTGCCAAAGCAGGGAGTGCCAAAGGT
>NZ_JACJUP010000482.1:0-4689 GCF_014748295.1 Planktothrix sp. FACHB-1355
AGATGCGATTATCGCTTTTTCGACACATCGGGACTAAGAATCAATAATTGTTCGCCTAATGTACTTTCTTGAATCGCGATAATCACAGGACGATCCTCTGCTTTGGCATTTTCTGGTAAAGCGGGAAATAGATAAATCCATCCGCCACGTTCCATGAGTAAACGCCAAACGATCGGCTTTTTGGGATTAGTAGTATCTGTTTGTTCTTGTCCTAGTATATTTCTAAATAAACCTCGATCGCCAATAATACGATAGCCTTTCAAAGAAGGATTTATAAACTCATTTTCCAGTTTTCGTCCTAATGGTAAACGGTTTTCAGGCGTTACCAAAGTGACAACAGGTAAAGTAGAATTTGGGCCAGCATCTCGTCGCGCATCGATCGTACCTCGATCCCGCGCTAGCAAAAATAGGGCAATCAGAATTCCTATAACTATGATAATTTCATCCAAAAAAGATTGACGAAAATTAATCGGGTTAAATTTAATCGCACTCAGCTTATTAATGATAAAATCCGCTAGTAATTGTAACCAAATAATAATTTTTAATAACCTCGGTTTTTGAGTGGGAGAAACAAGTTTAGAACTAGACTTCTTTTGGTACTTGCCTAATTGTTTGTTAAAATATTCAATTAACCTGATAGTCAACCAAATCAATCCTGCTAACACCAAAGCAATTAAAAATTGCAACCATCTGAGTATTTTGGCAATCAAAATGCTGAGAAATTGCAGCAACCATAGTGTTAGTTGAATCAAGATAAACGTGACAATAGCAACCAATACTGTTTTACCTAATTGCCAGAAGCTATCCACAGATGCGAAACTTCCGAAAAATACTTGTAATGGAACTACTAGAAATGATTGGGGCGGTAAATCTAGCGTTGTTATTTCCAACTGAAAAAAGTAGAAATAAGACCAGCGATAAATCCAACCAGTAAAGAAAAGGGCAGCACCCAATAAACCAACAATGCTGGCAACTTTACCTAAAATATTTGGTTCCTTGGTAGGTTCGGGAGTTGGGGACACAAAATCGCTCAAATGGTAGATGAAATATAATAAATAAGTGTAGCTCAGTAAAAAAATTGCCGACGCTATGAAAGCTTTTTTAAATATATTAGTTGTGGCACTTGTAGCGACAGCGCCGCAGTTAGGAGGATGCAGCCGCGCCTCAAGCGGTAATGATGTAGGGAGGGGAAATTTACCTGCTGCACAAGCACAAGCCAAGGTGGATGAGGCATTAGTACCCGTTGCTTTACCTAATTTGGCCGTAGTTTCTCTCAAAAACGGTGACAAAATAGATGGTAAGGTAGCGGAAATCGATACCAAATCGCAAAAGTTATTAATCCAAGGAGAGAAAACTACTCCTTATTCCCTCAGTCAAGTTGAGAAGATAGAATTCAGCAAGAATGCTGTAGTTTACAAAACTGATGGGCGTCAGGTTGTTCGCGGTGACGGTGTTGCAGCCGCAGGGGTTCAACAAATTTGGAAACCTCTTCAGCTAGATGATTTTCATTTGCAACAAGGTAAAGGTGAAGTGAAGTTGAAGCCACCTGTAGTTGATAAAGATGAGTTGAAAGGGATTTTAGCGGTGTCAAAAAATAGGTCTTTTGTAGTAGATGAAATTCAGTTTGATTGGCAAAATAGGACGATGGCTATTAAGGCAACGCCGTATTAGGTTAATCGTGTAAGCTATTAGATAGTAGCAGGGAGGATAACATGAAAATGAAAATCCTAAAGCCTTAACTGCAATTATTTTTTTACTGAATGGTATAATGCCAATTGTTACACCACCAGAAGGTATAAATGGCACAATTACCAGCAGAAACACTGAAAACTGTTCTAAGTTTACAGCAGCAGTTATTAGAGCAAATCGACGAAGCAAGATCTGTAGAATTTACATTACTAGAGCAGTTCGGCGAGACAGACGAAACAATTCCAGAGTTAGAAGAACTACAAAGTATTCGAGAACGTGCAGATTTATATTATTCGCGGTTTTCCGTAACTTTGCGGCGTATTTATGACGCCCAACCTGTGGCAAGTCGTGATATGCTGGAATTACTTGCCCGCTCTATTAATGAGGCGACAAGTGCATTAGCAGCCACCGCTGCTAATGTTCGGGAAATTAAGAGTAACTGGAATTTACTATGACTCATCAACCCAGAATTCCTGACCCAGAAACTAGGGCGCGTTCCGTTGCTAGAATGCGCGAAACTATCAAACAATGGGATGTTTCGATCGCTAACTTGGATGAATTGAATACCATGCTAGAAGCTGAGAATAATCGCAGTTTTGAAGAGGCGCGGCAAAGAGGGAATGCCAGACGAAAAGCCGCACAAATTCAGGAGTAGGAGGAAACAACTATTCGGTAACTGGCAGAGTGAAGATTAATACTCGATCGCCAAATGTAACGACGAAAAATAAATGAATGTGAGAGAGGAAATAAATGATGAAAATCAAAGGCATCAAACGAGGGAGAACGATCGAACTGTCAGAGGACGTTAATATTCCTGACGCTCAAGAGGTGGATGTCGAGATAGAAATGATTCAGCAAATGAGTAATGAAGAAAAATCAAAAAAAATGAAAGATTTTTTGGAAAAGCTTACTGATGAAGATAGAGAAAAATGGGCTAAAATAGGCGAAGTCTTGGAAAAAGAACGTCAGATGGATCGCCAATTGCAACAACAGAAAATAAATGAATTACAGGTTTGCAATTAGAAGATTGGTTAGAAGAGGAAATAACATGATCGAAATCAAAGGCATCAAACGCGGAAAAATAATTGAGCTTTCAAAGGAAATTAATATTCCTGATGGTCAAGAGGTGAATCTCAAAATTGAGGTGATTCCGCAAATGAGTAATGAGGAAAAGTTGCAAAAGATGAAGGAATTTATAGAAAGTGGTTGGGAAGGTAGAGACGATTTTATCAGAACTATGGAAGAGTTAGAAAGAGAAGAAAATGCCTATCGTGAGGCGAGGCTAAATTTTCCTAAATTAATAGAAGCGGCAATTCGTGGCGAAGAAGTTGTGATAGAAAAAGACGGTCAACCTGTTGTTAAGTTAGTGGCAGTATCGCCTGATGAAGATAAGCCATTTGACGAAATTTTTGAGGGGGTGCGGATAAATCGCCCGGTCGAGACGTGATTTTGTAAGTTCGTTTTTTGGTATTGCCAATATTATTTCAGAAGATAACAGGAAATTACTGATGCCAATGTAATCGAAATGCTGGGGAGGCATAAAGATGAATCTCACTGTCGAAGACTTAGAAAATTTACAGCTAATTTTACAAGAAAAACAACTTGATTATAAACTCGAACTGGTAGATGGGAAAATTCAAGTTATGGGTTTATCAGATTATATATCTGAAGTTATTATCGCTCGATTGATATTTTTGCTGCAAAGCTGGGTGCTACCGCGCCAACTCGGTTATGTTACTGGGTCAAGTGCCGGATTTAGATTGCCAAATGGCAATTTACGAGGGCCGGATGTATCTTTTGTTTCTGCTGCACGACTCAATCCATTACCGCGTTCTTTTGCCGAAATTGTCCCCGATTTGATGGTAGAAGTAAAGTCGGCTTCCGATAGCATTCCGCCTCTACAAAAGAAGATTCAAATGTTTTTAGAACTCGGTACGCAGGTGGGAATATTAATTGACCCGGATAAACTAACTGTGACGGTTTATCGCTCTACGGGTGAGGCAATTGTGTTAACTGAAAATGATATGCTGACTATCCCAGAGTTATTTCCTGGTTGGGAATTGCCGATTTCGGAAATTTGGCCGCAAGTGTTTTAGTTAATGGCTAGTAAATTTTAAGTAAAGTTTATTGCGAGGGAAATTATGGAAACCGTCAATATCAAAGAAGAAGCTCGACGATTAATAGATAGCTTACCTGAAAACTCTACCTGGGATGACTTGATGTATGCAATTTACGTTAGGCAAACAGTGGAAGCGGGACTTACTCATAGCAGAGATGGTAAAATAATTCCTGTTGAGGAAGTGGTTGTTTCAGCTAAGGCATCATTCTGGGAACGGCTAGAAGAGTTTCGCCAAGAAAATAATGTCGAAGAATTAGGTATTGATGATGATTTTTTTGAGGGATTGCGGGATAAATCACCCAGTCGTGAGGTAATTTTGTGACTTTACTTTTCTTGGTAGATACCAATATTATTTCAGACTTAGATCTTGCACCAATTGCATCGCCCGCCTGGGGTTCAAACCCCAGGCTAATAGCAAAAGTCCTCTTAAGAGGACTAAAATCATTTTTCAGTCGTCTTCAGACGACTTTCGCTATGAGCCTCAGAATTGATTCTGAGGCGGGTGAGTGCGTAGTGCAAGATCTGAATCAAAACTACTTAGGGAAAACGCCTCCTTTTGTAGATGGTCAAATTGCTGCTATTGCCAAAGTTAATAATCTGATTCTTGTCACAAACAATGTGTCAGATTACGCAGATTTTCTCGAACTTCAAGTGGAAAACTGGTTTATATAGGTTCGGTGAGATGAGGGCGATGAAAATAATTATTAGCGGTGTTTTGGCTTTGGGTGTTTGTTTGACACCTCTGACTGTTCCGCTGATGGTTCGACCTAGTTGGGGGCAAAGTGAAATTCAAAATTCGCAGATTGAAGAAGTAACACAACTTATAAGGCAAGCGACAGAAGAGACAAAGCAAGGGCAATATCAGCAGGCTATAGAAACAT
>NZ_JACJUP010000483.1:0-4679 GCF_014748295.1 Planktothrix sp. FACHB-1355
CTCACAGCGGAAATAGCTTCTGCGATTACAAGTGAGGAAGATTGGCAAAAAACTTTAAAAATCTGTGCCGAACAGCTAACTACGCGGCTGCAAGTCGATCGCTTTTTGGTGCTGCTTTTCGATCCAGACCAGAAACATTTTGAAATTTGTTTTCAAACCCAACCAGTCAATCGACGACCGATAGTTTCTCAAACAGGGGGAAAAGATTCTTCCCAGACTCTACCGAGCTTAAGCGATGTAGACTGGCAACTGCTGGAACGCAGTCCTGAAGCAGTAGCAATTGAAGACTTATCAACAGATTTGAAGTTGCTGGGCTTTCGCAATGCGTTTTTGGAAGCAGGAGTTCGCAGTCTTCTCACCTGCAATACAAGTTTAAAACGACCCCTGACAGGACTCCTCATCGTTACCAGCGAAAATCCGCGTACCTGGACTAGCGCCGAGCGAGAAATTTTCCGCGTTGTCAGTCAGCAGATCGGCTTAATTATCAACCAGCGGCGGTTGATCGGACAACTCGATCGCCAACAAAAAAGTTACCAGTCTCTGCAATGGGGTCTGACCACAATGCAGCAAGCTTTTTCGCTCGAGCATATAGAAAAAGCCGCTCTGCAATCGATTGCTACTATGCTACAAGCTCCCGTTGCCGCTTTGGTTAGCTGGTCTCCCAGAAGCAAAGAAGGCCGCATCCTAACTACAGATGTCAGCAACTACCAATTCGCGATCGACTCAAACTTTATTGTCCCCATACGCAGCGACGAGTTAATTCAAGAAGCTTTAGCATCTGATGGTCTTTTAGTCAAAGATGTAACAAATATTTCTCCAGCGACGCGCAGTTGGATTTCCGGCCCTGGCATTAGCGAGATTATGGTTATGCCTCTGCAAACCGCTCCGGAACACGAGCCTACTGGGGTGGCGATCGTCGCAAAAGGTACTGGAAGTTGGCCAAACAGCGCTCTACCGATGTTCGGCTTGCTAACCTCTCAGCTAGCATGGTTGCGTCGCTATAAGATGCTGATCGATTCTCTGTCTGAAGAACGAGAAGAACTGCAATGTTTAAATTGGTATAAACATCGTTTAATTGCCGATTTGGCACGGCAATATTTACAGCCGCCCCAAATTGAGCTCGTAGAAGATTTAAGCCGTCAGGGAGCAGTCAAAGAGTTACGCCAGCCTGCGGGGCGATTCCATAGTTCCCCAGCAATTAAAAATTCTAAGGATTTGTTGACTAAGCAAGATTCGCGTCATGGTGGACTGGCTATCTATATTTATTCTATGCTTGCCAATGAGCAGTGGAAAATTGGCTATCGGGAATTAGAAAATGGCAAAGTTTTGTCGGATGACGGAATTGAAGATGAAGATTCAGAAAAAAATTCAATCGCAGCTTCTTTTGCATCTACAAAAGATTCAATTAGATTGACCAGCTTGTTGTTGCGATCGCTCGATCGTATCGATCCGGCAATCAAACAAAAACGTATCTGGGCTCAAATCCACGATACCGAAGGTGAGAAAGCCCTCACTACCAACCTCAGCAAAAAATTAGATATTGTCAAAATCGAATTAGTAATTCACGAAATATTGATGGCTGCGTGCGATCGAGTTCGCACCGGAGGACGGATTGACATTTGGTGTCGTCAGCTGGGACATGAAAGTAGAGGCTATGGCGAAGAAGAGCTTTCGCCCTCCCATAGCCATCATTATCCCCCCGATCGTTTTATCGAGCTGTCCGTGACAGATGACGGAGCGATCGACCCGGTACTCATTGCCGAGCTACAACAAGCACCCTCTGACGATCTCGTTCCTTCCACTCTGGACAAACCACCCGGACTCCATCTGCGGATTTGTCAATCGATCGTCAGACAAATGGCAGGCGAGCTTAACTTCTATCAAATAGATGATGGCAGAGTCCTCAGTCGCTTGCTCATTCCTCTGCGAGACTAGGGGCTAGGGGTTAGGGGCTAGGGAAGAGGGAAGAGGGAAAAGGGAAAAGATTTATTCTCCCGCTCCCCCACTCCCCCACTCCCCCACTCCCTAGAACGCCAGTCCACTAGAATAAATTGACAAAAACAACGAAATATGTATTGTGTAGGGGCGAAGCATTCGGGCGACAATCGATCGCGATCTGCAACAATTTTTATGTCCGAATGCTTCGCCCTGCCGAGGTTTCTATGCACACACATCTTATTTCTTTTGTCAACCTCTTTTACTGGACTGGCGCTCTAGCCCCTAGCCCCTAATCCCTAGCCCCTCTTTTCACTGCATCTGCGGTTGAAATTGGAACAAGGAATAGACAACATTGCGACGAATTGCTGTCATCATCTCCAAGAAAGTTTCGTATCCCTCGCTCTTATATTCGATCAACGGGTCTTTTTGACCGTAGCCGCGCAGACCGACACTTTCTCGCAGTGCATCCATTGCTTGTAAATGCTCGCGCCAAAGGGTATCGATTTGCTGCAAGATAAAGAATCGCTCCGCTTGACGCATCAATCCCGGCTGAATTTGTTCTATCTGGGCTTCTTTGAGGTCGTAGGCAATTCGCACTTGCTCGTGCAGGAAAGTTTTGATTTCGCCTACAGACAAATCTTCTAATTGATTTGCTTCCATATCAGACAACAGATAGACAAATTCCTTCACCTTACTCACCAGCTTACCTAATTCCCATTCTTCCGATGGCAGCTCTGGGTTGACATAAGCATCTACGATGTCGTCCATCGTTTTTTCAGCGTATTTAATTACCTGCTCTTTCAAGTCTTGACCTTCCAGCACCCGGCGACGTTCGGCATAGATAGCGCGACGCTGATTGTTCATCACTTCGTCGTACTCAAACACCTGTTTGCGGATGTCGTAGTAATAAGTTTCTACCTTTCTTTGGGCACCTTCCAGGGAGCGAGTGAGCATACCGGATTCGATCGGCATATCTTCTTCCACTCGGAACATCTCCATCATGGACTTAACGCGATCGCCACCAAAAATCCGCAACAAATTATCTTCCAAACTCAAGAAGAACTTAGTCGAACCTGGGTCTCCTTGCCGTCCCGCACGTCCCCGCAATTGGTTGTCGATCCGCCGAGATTCGTGTCTTTCCGTCCCGATCACGTGCAAACCGCCCAATTTCACAACTTCTTGGTGTTCGCTGCTGGTGTATTGCTCGTATGTCCTGCGAACCTCGTTGTAAGCTTCCCGCAGTTTTTGAATTGCGGGGTCTTCGGTGGGCGCTTTTTCGGATGCTACCGCGACCTTATCCTCGGCTTCTAATTCCGATAAGCTGTTTTCTCCATACTGGGAAACAGCAACTTCTACAGCGTCTTTGAGCATCTTTTCTGCTTCCCGCGATAGCTGTACGGGGAAAATTTGCGCTGATGCTTTCCAAGTTTTTACTTTCTTGGTAGCACCGGGAGCAAAACCTATCCCACCGCTGCGTTCTGCTTCTGCGCCGGGAACTCGCCGGATCGAAAATTCATCTTCCTCTTGCTGTACAATCCTGGGCATAAAGTATTCCCGCAATTTCAGCCGCGCCATGTAGTCGGCGTTACCGCCGAGAATGATGTCTGTACCGCGACCGGCCATGTTTGTCGCGATCGTCACCGCTCCTTTGCGACCTGCTTGGGCAATAATTTCCGACTCGCGTTCTACGTTCTCTGGCTTGGCATTGAGGAGATTGTGAGGAACGTTTCTTTCCCGGAGTAGGGAACTCAGGAGTTCTGATTTCTCAACGCTGGTAGTGCCAACTAATACCGGGCGACCGAGTTGGTGCATTTCCGCGCATTCTTCAGCAATCGCCCGCCATTTGGCTGCTTCTGTTTTGTAGACCACATCCGACATATCTCCACGGATATTGGGTCGATTGGTTGGAATGATAGTTACTTCCAGTTTGTAAATCTTTTCAAACTCTGCTTCTTCCGTTTTGGCAGTGCCGGTCATCCCACCCAATTTCGGATAAAGCAAGAAAAGATTTTGATAGGTAATCGTAGCCAGAGTTTGAGTTTCCGGTTGAATTTCTGTTTGCTCTTTCGCTTCGATCGCCTGATGCAAACCATCGCTCCAACGCCTACCGGGCAGCACGCGACCTGTAAATTCGTCTACGATTACTACCTCGTCATTACGGACGATATAGTTCACGTCTTTGATAAAAAGTTCTTTGG
This sequence comes from Planktothrix sp. FACHB-1355, assembly GCF_014748295.1. Taxonomy (NCBI): domain Bacteria; kingdom Bacillati; phylum Cyanobacteriota; class Cyanophyceae; order Oscillatoriales; family Microcoleaceae; genus Planktothrix; species Planktothrix sp. FACHB-1355. Next base: position 4,137 of record NZ_JACJUP010000483.1, read on the forward strand.
CCTTAATCGCATTGAAAATGTAGTGAGCCCAAGGATCGTTAGGGTCGTAGAGGTCGTTAACTTCCAGCAGTTTCTCGGCTTGTGCAAACCCTTCATCTGACAAGATGACATTACGTGCTTTTTCGTCTACTTCGTAATGGTCTTCTTTATTCAATCCCATCGCCACTTGTGCTGCCCGAATATATTTTTCGCTGGGCTTCTCCACTTGACCTGAGATAATCAGAGGGGTGCGAGCTTCATCAATTAAGATTGAGTCAACTTCGTCAATTACGCAATAGTTAAAAGGACGTTGTACCACTTCTGACATAGATGTGGCCATATTGTCCCGCAAGTAGTCGAAACCAATTTCGCTGTTTGTGGCGTAGGTGATATCGCACTGATAATTTTTCTGGCGTTCTGTCGAATTCATGCCTGCTTGGATCAACCCTACGCTCAATCCCAAGAAGCGATGTATTTGCCCCATCCATTCGGCATCCCGCTTCGCCAGGTAATCGTTAACCGTGATCACGTGTACCCCTTTGCCGCTGAGGGCGTTTAAGTAAG
>NZ_JACJUP010000484.1:0-4701 GCF_014748295.1 Planktothrix sp. FACHB-1355
GATAAGATGAAAGCTTTTAGTGTTGGGGGCATAGACTACATCACCAAACCAATTCAGGATCGAGAAGTCATAGCCCGCGTAGAAAACCAACTTATGATTGTACGTCAGAAAAAACAATTGCGGGAACAAAAAGCGCAATTGGAACAGGAAGTTCGGGAGCGCATCCGTGCAGAGGAAGCAGTCCGACAAAGGGCGATCGCATTGAGCAACCATAACCTAGTTTTGACAAAATTAGCCCAAAGTCTAGCCCTAAATGAGGGAGATTTAAAAGCAGCTTTAGCAGAAATTACAGAAGCCTGTGCTGAAAACGTTGGGGTTGAACGTTCTAGTGTATGGTTGTACAACGAAAGCCCTACAAAAATACAATGCCTTGACCTATTTGAAAAAAGTCACAACCGACATAGCCAAGGAATTGAACTGTTAGAGACAGACTATCCGGCATATTTTCAAGCTTTGCAGCAAGAGAGACCGATCGCAGCAGAAAACGCCCACACCGATCCCAGAACTAAAGAATTTTCCTCGTGTTACCTAACGCCATTAAGTATCGCATCTATGTTGGATATGCCGATCAGAGTAAAGGGAAAAACGGCAGGAGTTGTATGTTTGGAACACGTTGGATTTGCTCGTCATTGGACGCCGGAAGACGAGAATTTCGCTCGCTCGATCGCCAATTTAGTATCTTTGGCGATCGAAGCGCGAGAGCGCAAGTACGCAGAGCTAGCACTGCGAGAAAGAGAAGAATGGTTGAGAACTTTAGTTAGCAACATTTCTGGTGCTGTTTACCGCTGTCTTTGCCATTCCGATTGGACAATGGTATTTATCAGCGATGCAATTCTAGAAATTTCCGGTTATCCACCCAGCGATTTTATTAACGAGCGAGTGCGCTCCTTTGACAGTATCGTTCATCCTGAAGATAAAGATAAAGTTAAAAAGACTATCCGGGAAGGTATCAGCAACAAACAGCCTTACTGCATCGAATACCGAATAGTTAAAGCCGATGGTAGCATTGCTTGGGTTTACGAAAAAGGTCAGGTAATTTTTGATGCAAATGATAAAATTATATGGCTGGATGGGGTAATTTTTGATATTGGCGATCGCCACAAAGCAGAAGTAGCTCTGCGTGAGAGCGAACAGCGCTTTCGCGCTATTTTTAACTCTAGTTTCCAATTCACGGGGGTACTGCAACCGAATGGCACTGTGCTGGATGTAAATCAAACAGCGCTCGACTTCACGGCAACGAAGCGATCGGATCTGCTGGGGCGTCTGTTTTGGGAAGTAAAATGGTGGATGGAACCGGGAAAAAATCCGAAAGAAAAAGCCGATCGCAAAAGTGAGCTTGGTGGGGGCAATAATTTAAAGCGCTCCCAAGCTCGGCAAAAGAAAGCTGCTTCCCTGCAACCAAAACAGGAGGAATTAAAAGAAGCGATCGCACGCGCTGCCAAAGGCGAAATCGTCCGCTACGAAGTAGAGATTTTGGGTGCATTCAACACAATCGCTACCATCGATTTTTCGATCAAACCAGTGTTTGATTCCAGTCAAAACGTAGTGTTGCTGGTGACAGAAGGGCGCGATATCACGCAACGCAAACAAGCAGAAGAAACCCTGCGCCAGATGGCAGAAAGAGAGAAAGCGATCGCCAGAGTAATTGAACGTATGCGGCAGACTTTGGATATCGAAAGTATATTCACCGCCACAACGCAAGAATTGCGACTTCTGATCGATTGCGATCGCATCGTCGTCTATCAATTCCATCCTGACTGGACGGGCGAATTTGTCGCGGAGTCGGTGGGAAGCGAGTGGATTTCTTTGCTGCGACAACAACACAACGACCCTCATTTTGCCAAAGATACCATACAAGACAGTCGTTGCACTGTGAAAGCTTTGTGCAATCAGGACGCATCTCCGGGAGATAGTTACCAGCAACAAACTTCATCCACTGACAACCAAAGCGTAAATTACCTCTGTATCCCAGACATTTACCAAGCTGAGTTTCCCTCGCCTTACATTCACCTTTTGGAGCGATTTCAAGCCAGAGCCTACATAATTGTCCCTATTTTTTCTAGCAATAAACTGTGGGGTTTGTTGGGAGCTTATCAAAATTCTAGCCCTCGCCAGTGGAAAGAAGCAGAAATCAATGTTGTCGTGCAAATTGGCAATCAGTTGGGAGTCGCTTTGCAGCAGGCAGAATTGCTCCAGCAGACTGAGAAACAGTCGGCAGCGCTGCAACAAGCTGTATTGGCCGCAGATACAGCTAACCGTGCCAAAAGCGAATTTTTGGCGAATATGAGCCACGAGCTGCGTACCCCGCTCAACGCCATTCTCGGCTTTACCCAAGTGATGAATCGTAGCTCATCCATATCCGCAGAGCATCAGCAATATTTGGCAATTATCAATCGTGCTGGCGAACATCTGCTGGATTTGATCAACGATGTGTTGGAAATGTCCAAAATTGAAGCAGGCAGAATTACGTTGCACGAAAATTTCTTTGACTTAATTCACCTCCTAGAAAGTCTGGAAAAAATGTTTCGCTTAAGAACGGAATCCAAAGGTTTACAGTTAATCTTTGAAATCGAACCGGAACTTCCAGAATATGTGAAAAGCGATGAAGGTAAATTGCGTTCTTGTTTAATTAATCTTCTGGGTAATGCCATCAAATTTACTACAGAAGGTTGTGTAAAGCTGCGGGTATCAGCTATTAATCCGGAAGAATTTGTCAAAAAATTAGGAATCTCGAATAACGAGTCCGAACAAATCATAATATACTTTGAAGTATCAGATACTGGCCCTGGCATTGCGCCAGAAGAAATTAATCTTTTGTTTGAACCGTTCGGGCAAACAGCATCAGGTCGAAAATCTCAGCAAGGTACTGGATTGGGTTTACCGATTAGCCGCAAATTCGTACAGCTGATGGGAGGAGATATTAGCGTTAGCAGCCAAATAAGTAAAGGCAGCACATTTAGTTTTTATATTAAAATAACGCTCGCCGACGCAAGTAAAGTTAAGGCAGATCGACCGCAGAGCAAGGTAATTTCTTTGGCACCCAATCAACCGGAATGTCGCATCTTGGTAGCTGACGATCGCTTTGAAAGCCGGATGGTTTTAGTGACATTATTAACGTCGATTGGCTTTCTGGTGCGAGAAGCCGAAAACGGTCGAGATGCGATCGCATTGTGGGAAAGTTGGCAGCCAAACCTGATCTTAATGGATATGCGAATGCCAGTCATGGATGGCTATGAAGCTACTAAATATATTAAATCAAGAGAAATCGGACAGGAGCGATCGACAGTAATTATTGCTCTTACTGCCAACGCTTTTGAGGACGATCGGCAAAGTATCTTGTCAGCAGGTTGTAATGATTTTATCGGCAAGCCATTTCGAGAAGAAATCTTACTAGAAAAATTAAGTCAATATCTAGAAGTCGCCTATATTTACGAAGATAAAACATCCGAAATACAAGACAGAAACCGCAGATCGCAAAAAAATTTGACGCCAGAAGATTTTAAACATTACTTTTCCCAAATGCCAGAGTTGTGGGTGGCAGAACTACACTATGCCGCCGCACAATGCAGCGATGACATGGTTTCAGAGTTGATTGGACAAATTCCCCCAGAATATACGTTGCTGGCGCAAGCTCTTGAGGATTTAGTAGACAACTTCGAGTTTGAAACAATTATAGAATTGACTGCAAAAGAGTAAATAGCAGAAATTCAAAGTAAAGGATAGAGAGTATCGCCGGTCGCGGGATCGAACACAAACAACCGATCGAGATCCAGTTGTATGGGGATGCGATCGCCCGCCCGCAGACTCAATTCTGGCGCTGCATAAAAACTTATATGCACTCCCGATTCCGCTAAAATCCCACGAATTAAAGTCTCTCTTCCCAGGGGTTCTATCACCTTTATTTCCACAAAAAGCGGATAGCGATCGTTTTCTTTAATATCCCCCACTCTAATATTTTCTGCCCGAATACCCATATCCAAACTTTGTCCTTCTCTGAGTTGTAACTTTTCGCGAATAATTGCCGGACAAGCTAAAAATTGCTCGCCTAACTTAAAGCTATCTCCCGCATAAGTTGCAGACAAAATATTCATGGGCGGACTACCCAAAAATGTCGCGATCGTTCTGTTGGCAGGACGCGCATAAACTGTTTGCGGTTCGCCAACTTGTTGAATTTTACCTCGATTCAACACGACAATTTTGTCAGCTAGCGTCATCGCCTCAACTTGGTCGTGCGTAACGTAAATCGTAGTAATTCCTACGCGCTGGTGCAATTGTTTTAACTCTGCCCTCGTATCATCTCGCAATTGGGCATCTAAATTAGATAAAGGTTCATCTAATAGAAAAACTTTCGGTTCGCGTGCGATCGCCCTTCCCAAGGCTACCCGTTGTTGCTGTCCTCCCGATAACTGTTTGGGTTTCCGATCTAACAGGTGAAAAATATCGAGCGATCGCGCCACTTTTTCCACCCTTTCTCTCATTGCTTTCCGGTCAAATTTTCGCATTTGCAACCCAAAAGCCAGATTTTCCGCCACCGTCATATGCGGATAAAGGGCGTAATTTTGGAACACCATCGCCACATCTCTTTGCCTGGGGGGGATATCGTTCACCAAAGTATCGCCAATATAAAGATTACCGCTGGTGGCAGTTTCCAATCCCGCAATAGTTCTCAGAATTGTAGACTTGCCGCAACCGGATGGCCCT
>NZ_JACJUP010000485.1:0-4670 GCF_014748295.1 Planktothrix sp. FACHB-1355
CCACTTAGCCAGAGGCTCTAAGTTGGAAACTATCCAGTAGTATGTGATTGCCTGGTAAAACATTCCCAATGTTATCGACAATTCAAATGCTTCTATTAACCGTTCCATCGGTTCGTAAATTGTCCATTGTTCCAAATAGATATTACGGAGATGAGTACGCACATTGGGAATATCCGGCACGTACTTTTCGATATACAAAAAGTTAACGATATCGAAGAAAGGATGTGCGATCGCACCTGTTGGCCAATCAAAATAAATATAGTTATTATCTGTCACAACCACATTTTTTGCCCAAAAATCACCGTGTACGATCGTCTGCGGAATATTGTAACTTGCCAAAACCTCACACATCGCCTTGAATTGCGGAATCAATCCACGCAGATATTCTATATCATCTGACTCAATAATGATAAAATCTCCTGCTAGCAACGCCTCAGTATCAGATAACAGCGCCTCAATATGAAAAGGCAGCTTGTAAATCCGGCGATCGGGCCAACCCAAAGCCAGCAACTTATCAACGCGACTAGCTTCATTTATCTGAATTTTTGCATATAAACGAAGCGCTGCTTCCCAACGAGCGATATCGCTATTTTCAGAAAGAATTGTACCGCCGAAATCCCGCATCAAAATCCAGTGCTGTTCCGGTTCTACCGCCAAAATTTTCGGTAAATTATCTGGATAAGATGCAGCTAAGCTTTGCGTAAATAGGGCATCATTAGCTAATACATTTGGCAAAGCTTTGAAATAAATATTTCCCGCTGTTGTATTCACCCGCATGATACAGGAAATACCCCAAGATCTGAATTGTTCAATGGGAGAAATAGCACTTATACCAAGATGATTAAGTTGCGCTTCAATCCAAGCAGACGCCTTTTCAAACCAACCCAATCTGGCCCAAGGCACTCGCTGACTGCTGATTGTAGGGTCTTTAAACTCATCAAACCAAGCTTCAAGAACAGCCAAATGCTCCGGTACAGCTAGCTCCAGCCGATCCAATTCCTGTTCGCCAATCCAAACATATCCAGCAGGTAATTGCCAACTAGGACTGTGATTTTCCAGAGCAAAAACTCGATTGACACGATCGCTCTCAATATCCAAGTCATTATAAACACAGCAGAGAGTCGTCACATCGATACCCAACTGCTCCTGCATAGCTCGATCGATCTGACCTACATGAGCGAAATGATTTTTGGCAGGTACAAAATGAGGCAAAGACCAGCCATTGTCAACCCTATACATCAATATCTTGGGCTCGGTTGTATGGGGAATTATAGTATAGCAATCAAATCCTCGTCTTGAAGAATTAGGCACAGCTTTTTGATGAATTTTAAATAATATTTAATAATTAAATTTTAACGCAAAGGAACGCAAAGGTTTACGCAAAGGGACGCAGAGTTAAAGGTTGTTTACTACTCTTTTGATGCCGTCTTTTAAGTGAATAACGTTAAAGTTGATTAAGAGGCCGAGTTTTAGATTTACTAATTTTAGATGGGTTAAGATTTGAGAATGATGGATAGGATGTAAGGATTCGACCGCCTTGGCTTCTACAATGACTTTACTTTCAACGATTAGATCGGCTCGATAGCCACAATCAAGACGGACTTCTTCATAAACTAGAGGAATAGGTTTTTGCCTTTCTACTTTCAATCTGGCTTTGAGTAGTTCGTATTCGAGACAAGCTTCATAAGCAGATTCCAGTAAGCCGGGGCCTAAAGCCGTATGCACTTTCATTGCATAACCGATTATGATTCTCGACAACTCATTCTCATTCATTCTCTGCGTTCCTTTGCGATTTCCTTTGCGTTCCTTTGCGTTAAAAATTAATCTGTATTTTAACGCAAAGGTCGCAAAGGTTAACGCAGAGTTACGCAGAGTAAGAAATTTTTAGTAGTAGTTGCCGACTTTTCGGTGGTGAACGGCGGTGAGGGCTTCGGCTTTGGAAACGCGACCGGATTCCACGGTACTGTAAACTATCCAGTGGTCGCTACATTCCATCCGACTTGCTACTTCGCACTCAATGTAGGCGAGGGAGTCGGTCAGAATTGGGGAACCGTTTTCTGTTGTTTGAGTTTTGACTCCGGCAAAGCGATCGGCCCCTGGTGGGAAGCGTTTGAGGAAGTGTTTCATTAATAGTTGATAATTGCCTTCCTCTAAGACGTTGAGAACAAATTTATCGCCTACTTGCATCAAGGATTCGATCGCCCGATCTTTGGCAACCGCAATCGTAATCCCTAGCGGTTGGAAGCTGGCTTGCGATACCCACGATGCTAACATCGCACCCTTGACACCGTGTTTATTTGCTGTTATAATATACAATCCTCCACTGATACGTCCCAGTGCTTTTTCCAGGTCGTTGTCGATCGATTTTCTCTGTTGGATATCGCGATCGCGAGTCAGCAATTGGCCTAAGTCTGTACCCGCTTCTTCGCATAGCTGATAGGTAGCTTCGGTGGGAGTATCTTTAATCCGAATCGGTGGGAATGCTACTTTCAGGCCAAGTTCTGTGAATTTGATCGATAGGGGATCGATCGGTTCGTCATCGCCGCCGTAACATTCAAAAATGCCCACAATTTGCTTTTCTTTAGCGGCTGCGAGGACGGTACCCAACGCAGCTTGGGCTGTAGAATTAGATGCTGGTGGCGTGGCGATGACTAAACCTGCCGATCGGCCTACCAATTCCTGTACTTCTTGCGGATCGGCAAATTTTAAGTCGAACATTTCGACCGCCACATCGGTTTTTGTGATACCGTGGGCGATCGCTTGGGAAATGCGATCGCTATATCCGTAATCGGAGACGTAAAATACAGCTACGGTTGTATCTGATTTGGCTTTTGCTTGACTCCATTTGCGATAGCGATCGACCAATTCAGTAACGTTGTGATGCAGCAGTGGGCCATGTCCGGTGGCGATCGTGCCGATTTCTGGCAGTTCTCCCATCCGTTTGAGCGCCGACAGTACCGAGCGAGCGTTGGGAGCCATCAAGCACTCATAATAAAATCTGTAGTCCGCTTCAATCGCCGCTAAGTCTTCATCAAAGGTGCTATCCGAGCAATAGTGCATCCCAAAAGCATCGCAGGTAAACAGGATTTGGGTTTTGCGATCGTAGCTGAAGCTAGTATCCGGCCAATGTAAATTGGGAGCAATCACGAATTCTATTTCGTGTCCGTTACCCAAATCCAGCTTGTCGCCATTTTTGACAATCTGCCGTTTAAAGGGTTGATGTACAAAATCCTCTATAAATTGAATTGCCACTTTCGACCCCACCACCGTAACTTGGGGCGCAAGTTGCAGCATATCTTTGACCAATCCGCTGTGGTCTGGTTCGGTGTGGCTGATAATTAAGTAATCTATCTGTGCTGGATCGATCAGACCTTTGAGCGTGTCCAGATACAGCTGGCGAAACTTTTCGTGGGAGGTGTCAACTAAAGCAATCCGATCGCCTCGAATTAGAAATGAATTGTAAGTGGTGCCGTTTTGCAGCCCAAATTCGATGTCAAAGCGATCGCGATCCCAGTCTAGCGAGCGAATCGCCGTCGTTTCGGCGGCAATCTCCCTTGTCTGTATTGTCAGACGCTTTTGGGTTCTTTCGGTGAGCGCTACCATCTTTAGTCTCCTTCTTGGCAACCCATAGGTATTTTGTCTTACTTTATTCTGACATGAATGAGTTGTGAAGATTTATTAAAAAACCTATATATAAGTTAAAAATTTCAAAAGTGTGGCAAACTGGCGCAGAAAACAAGCAAAGAAGATTTGGCAAGCTTTGAAACTCAGAGAAAATATTTGGCTGGCATTGACCATTGGGAACTCTCGCCTTCACTGGGCTTGGTTTAAGGGAAAAACCTTTTGCGGCGCTTGGGATACAGAATATCTGTCCGCAGCGATTGTGGAACAGATGAACCAGCCTTGCGGTAGGGGCAAATTCAATAGCGAAATTTTAGCGGCCAGCCTAATCCAGGAATTGGATGCGGTTGAAGAGATTGTTGGCGATGGCTTTCACCATCGCGATCGCCCGCTGCCTCTGTATTTGGCTTCTGTTGTTCCGCAGCAGACAGCGATTTGGCAAAACTATCATGATGTAAGGACGATTGCTCTCGACCAAATTCCGCTACAAGGGCTGTATCCGACATTAGGAATCGATCGCGCCTTAGCTGTTTTGGGTGCGGGTGAGGTATATGGTTTTCCAGCATTAGTAATTGATGCGGGTACAGCCCTCACTTTCACGGGTGCAGACGCGGCTCGGCGGTTGGTGGGAGGAGCGATTTTGCCTGGATTGAGATTGCAACTACAGTCTTTGGCGCAAGGAACAGCTGCTTTACCGGAAATTGAATTAGCCGGCGCTTTACCGCCGCGTTGGGCATTAAATACGAGTTTAGCTATTCAAAGCGGCATAATTTACACGGTTTTAGCCGGAATAGCCGATTTTATCGACGCTTGGAGGCAGGAGTTTCCCCAGAGCCGGATTGTTTTAACTGGGGGCGATCGCACTTTGCTTCTCAACTATCTCCAGGCTGTATTTCCACAGGTAGCTGCGAAAATAAATACTGACCCACACCTTATATTTTGGGGAATCCTTAACACTCCCCAGCCCTAAAGGGACGGGGATTCTTCATTCATAGACTCAGCTTGCTTGCGACTGGATTACTCCAGCCAAAGTAGCGGCCAAATCTCCT
>NZ_JACJUP010000486.1:0-4732 GCF_014748295.1 Planktothrix sp. FACHB-1355
TAGGATACAAAGAAGATTCAGTAGGAGAATAAATCCCACATAAAGAGTCTAGATTGGAAAAGGAATTACGGTTTTGGATAAAACGAACCTATCCTTCCTCTACTTACCTGTAAAATATATATGGTTCCATTTACAAGACCCTCAACTTTATCGCTTCCATTTGCTCCTAATCTGCTCAGGCGTTGATGATTTTGATCGATAACCGACTCGATAGCATTCTCAATTTCATTGATGGTCATGTTTCTCCTCAAGAAAGTTTGTGTTGTTCTGGTAGAACCATCCCAGTAATCAGGATGATGCCGCGTGAGTATATGTCGCATACTGCTTCTTCCCAAGGAATATTGTCTAGATCCAGATCGGAATGTTTTTGGTATAAAGTTATCTAAAACTTGTCTCAGTCTATTTGGAGTCCCGATTACTATACCAGGGTTATTTCCTCTGCGTAGTCCGTTTTCAACTCTGTGTATAAGGTTACGTAAAGGTCTTCTAGCAATAAACTGATTATTACCTGTATTATTCAGACTATTTGGCACTAATTCAAATCCCTCTGAAGTTTTTGCCTCAGCATGAATTGACAAGCTAAAAAATAATAGCAGACTAGCTACGATTCTAAGAGTTATTTTCTGAGTTCTAGAGGAAGCTAAGCAGCGTTTAAACATGGCAGTTAATCCCAAAACTTGATTGACGGTACTAGGCACGTAGGTATTGCACTCAAATCTTCGGTATACGAACTAACTACGTATGTCAACACTTACGCCAACAAGTCCGTATTTGCAAGCTCAACCTATACTGATTATAATAATACACATAAGTGTAGTTATGTATGGTACATCTTACTAACTCCGTATGTTTCAGGGATACTCAAGTAATGGAAGGAGACTAAGCTAGTGTTTCAGCTTATCAATGTACCAATGAAAGCAAGCTATGTAAGCTTATTTTTCGTATTTTTATGGACGGTTCCATTTGTGCTTAAAGATACTACACTAGCTCAAAACTTAGATAGTGTACAACCTATCTATTTAACAAGCTTTAGGGGATGTCGGAAGACGGTAGGAGTAAGTGGGGCAGCATGGTTTAGAAGTCAGAGAGAAATTAGCATTGGAAGAAGGCTTTATAGAACTGTTGCTAACATCAACAGTCCTCAGCAACTTGGTCGCAATAAACCTCTTGCAGTTATTTGCAAGATTGCTGAACCGGGCGAGCCACCGAGATTTAGTCAGTTACAGCTTTCTTTAGGTTTCAATGACGAACAACGAAGAACAACGGGTGGAAGTATTCGCGTATCAGTCTACAGTAACGGAAACTTTAAGGAGTCTAAAATTATTATTTTTGGTACTCCTACCAATTGGGTTGTAGACATCCAGGGAACAGAAGATCTAGGGCTAGAATTTGACTGTCTCAATCCCACAGATGGAACTTATTGGGGTGATAAACCAAGCAATATTTGCCCTACTTTATACTTTTTAGATGACACCATACAATGAAACGTAGAAAATTTATTCAAACCGGAGCTTTAGCCAGTGCATCCTTTATGACTAGCTCAGGTTTACTTGTACCAAAGCAAGCTGATGCTGTTATTTTTCTATTATTTCGCTTGTTGGGAGGCTCACTTCTTGATCTAGCATTTGGGATGTTGCTTCAAGGTGCTTTTTCTGTAGCTACTCGTGCGTGGAATCGCCGTAACCAAGACTGGTTTGATAAGCGCCTACAAGCTCAATTAGCTCAAAGAAGTTTGATTGATAGATACTTCACTAATCAAGTAGCAGCAGAAATTCCAAGCGCTGAGTACAGATACATTGTAGCTGCCACTAATCGAGAACAATTGGGTGAAAATGTAGCCTTTTCTATTCCTCGCCTAGTCAACGATGAGCCTATTATCTCAACCTTTTCAGGGCCAGCAAGTCTTGGTATGGTTGGTGCTGCTAAGTATCTTAGTGAAAATACCCTAATGACTCCTGGGGAGATACAGCGTGCTATTTTTCCGCCTCATGAAGCTGCCGCTAGATTCCATGACAATATGGGAGGGTGGAACACAAGTGGAAATATCGCTTACCCTAACTCCTACAATCCAGGTGGTACTGGTGTTTTAATTCGATACATGGCTAACAACCCAAGATTAGGAGGGTATGGAAATATTCAAGTTACAGTCTATACAGATCGTCCTATCCTTATAGGAAATATTAGGGTAGAATATGCACCCTCATAGCCAAAATTTTTCTTCTTACCTTAAAGTATCTTCAAAAAAGAAAAGTCTCGGACAACCGGAAGCGGTAGGATATCCTGTACACTGAATCTCCATTTTCAGGATACGAGTGTTTACTATATCTATTTCTATTTGCCGTTTGTCTCCCATTCTTAGATAGAATGTACGGGGAGCTGGTTCCTCGTCTCTAGCTAGAGAAAATTTCACAACAACTGCCTGAAAACTTCTATTTTGCTCATCCCGTGCATCAAACCCAAATGCAAGCCTTAAGGTTTTAAATCTTTGGCTTGTATCAGGCTGTCGAAGATTGCACCAAATTTCACTAGGCGATTCGCTAGAATTTAAATAAGCAACCGCTGTGAGTAGTGTTCGTCCTACAGGAATATTCTGATTTATAGCTGTGTACTCAATTCCACGAAAAAAAATCCGAGGACTACGTTCATTTATATTCTGACATCCCATTTGAGCCAAAGAAGCTACTCCTGATGGGAAGCGGTTTCGACTCTGTGCGTTACTTATTGTAGGAATTAGAAGCATTGTTGCAACTAAACCAGAGATAATCCTGCCTAAATTCATTTGTCCTCTCAGAGTTTGAATAGATTTGTCTCTAACCTTCGTTGATGAGAATGCTCAAAATTGAAAATTCCCATATTTTATTTTGCGATAACTTTGTGCGCGATCGATCGTACTTCCTTTCATGTCCTGGCAATTACCCATAACTTGAAAGCTATCAAAATAAAGGTTTCTGCCATTGACTTTGTAAAGAGAGTTCTTTACTTTGTGAATATGGCAAAGAAAACACTTTCTCAAGAAACCGCTACTCGGACAAGGCGGACGATCGTACAGTTGTTAAAGCAAGAGGGTAGCCTAGATGCAGAAACCCTCGCCTCCCACTTAGGTATTACAGCAATGGCAGTGCGGCAGCATCTCTATGCTTTGCAGGAAGAACAGTTAGTCACCTATCAGGAAGAACCCCGTCCAATGGGACGACCTGCAAAGTTATGGCAGCTAACCCCAGCAGCCGATCGCTTTTTCCCAGAAGGATACGCAGAACTTACCTTAAGTCTACTCAATTGTGTAAAACAAGCTTTTGGGGAAGTGGGATTAGAACGGTTACTTTTAATCCTCACTCGCCAACAGATTGAAAGTTACACCGAGCAAATGAAAGGAAAGCGATCGCTCAAGCAACGATTGAACAAATTAGCAGAAATTCGCACCAATGAAGGTTACATAGCACAAGTCCAAATTATGGCAGATGGATCGTTTCTGCTAGTACAAAATCACTGTCCCATTTGTGCTGCCGCCACCGCTTGTACTGGACTGTGCGCGAAGGAATTAGAAACCTTTCAATCAGTGCTGGGAGATGAGGTTAACATTCAGCGTGTCGAGCATATTATTGCCGGAGAACGACGCTGTGCCTATCAAATTTGCCCGAAGCGATCGCAAACCTAGCTAACCTTATGAATGAGTGCTAGAAGCATTTAAAAGGTAATTCAGTTCTGCTAACACCTGGAGTGGACTTTTACCGCGCAAGGGCGCAAAAATCGTTGCTTCGTAAGGGTTTCTACCTGTTTTTCTCACTGCCTCGATCGCTGCTTGCTGGGATAAACCCCGCCCAAAGATCAACCACGCAGCCAGAATATGTCCCGTTCGTCCAATCCCGCCCGAACAGTGAATAACCGTTTTTTGCTGGGATCGATCGGACGTGAAAAGAAACGGTAAAATCTGGTTGTGAAGAGTAGCAGGATCGCAAATATGAAAATCTGCGATCGCTGCCCAACAAACATTATCACTACCAAATTCCTCCTGGTAAGAATCTAATAATTTGGGGTAACGAATTAGTTGTTCTTCTGCTAATAAGCAACAGATTCGTTGAATATCCTGGCTTTTCATAAACTCAATCCAGGCACGGATTTGCTTTTGGGAATATCCAGGTCTGCAAGCCCCAAAAATAATTAATTCATTCTTACACGCTGCGGCAAATTTATACATCTTCCGATTCTTCAAATAATCGATCGCCTCGATGCAACCGATACGCCATCTGATAGGTTTGTTCCTGCGATCGCATCGTCGGTGCATGAGCCGCCAAATACCGCGCCGTTGCCACCAACACAGGCACACCTTCCAACGGATCTGCTAACTGAGTATACAGTCGAAAAGCAGCTTCGATTGATTGAATTACGTGAAAATCCCGGTTTTCCCGCAGCATCAGTTTTGCCAGTATTGCCATCAAATGTTCTGGCTTACCACCACTGTAGAGATATTGCGCCACTAATCGTCCCGTTTCGTTAACTTGCTGCTGGCGATCGAGCAGTTCTGGTAAGCTAGAGAGCAACGATTCTGGATCGGCAATAGTATCTTTTGGCTCCGGTAATCGAACAGGTGGGACATTGAGAAATCGATTCAGATATACGCTCATTGCCGCATCGAATACACCGCGCAAAAGTTCGACTGTTGGTACTCGTCGGATACCTTGGTGTACCGCATTAGCAAAGGTAAAAGGATGATGGGCGCTGTTCCAATCTCCGT
>NZ_JACJUP010000487.1:0-4663 GCF_014748295.1 Planktothrix sp. FACHB-1355
ATAAGCATACTCAACTAAATAACCAGCCAAACAACCATTTGCACTTCCAGTAGCCGGGTCTTCCGGAACTCCCATTGCATCGGCAAACATTCGCACGTTCAAATGATTTTCCGAACTGTAGGTTTCCGGACAAAAAACCAGAATCGCCTTAGCTTGAGTATTACTTATTAACTCAAAATATTTGTCTTGGTTAACCTTGATTCTCTTCACAGCCGCAAGATTTTTCAACGGCACAATAATAAATGGCACACCAGTTGAAACTTCTTCAATCGGAAATCTGGTATCAATTTCTTCTACATCTAAATTCAGAACAGGCGCAATCTTATTTGGCGATAAACCCTGTCCGAAAGTAGGCGTTTTTTGGCGCATCCACAACCATTCAACTACTTCACCCGCATAATGAACGGTTACCGGAATTTGTCCTATCTTCAAATTTAAGATAATCGTTTCAACTGGTTGTTGGATAATTTCTTGTTGCAAAACATAAGCAGTTCCCAAAGTCGGATGTCCGGCAAAAGGTAACTCTTGTTCCGGTGTAAATATCCGCACATCATAACCGCCATCTCGCATTTGAGGAGATGTAATAAATGTGGTTTCCGAATAATTCATCTCCTTAGCAATGCGCTGCATATCGGGATCGGATAATTTCGCAACGCCATCACCCGCAAACACAGCTAATTGATTTCCGGTGTATTTTCCTACAGCAAATACATCGACGATGTAAAAATTCAGCATATTTAATTTCCTTCGCGTCCTTCGCGTCTTCGCAGTTTGAATTATATCCTGTCCGGTAGCATCGGTAGGACAGGATATTACGGCTATTGCCTAACTTAGCCTACAAAAGTTAAGGCAAACAGCGAATTGCTTCTAACAAACCCCTGGCTTTATTGAGAGTTTCTTCATATTCTGTTTCCGGAACAGAATCAGCAACCAAACCGGCACCTGCTTGCACAGAAACGGTATGTTTGCCGTTACCTCGATCGCGGACAACCATAGTGCGAATTGCGATCGCACTATTCAACTGTCCTTCAAAATCATAATATCCATAAGACCCAGAATAAGGGCCACGCCGACATCCTTCTAACTCGTGGATAATTTCCATCGCCCTAATTTTTGGCGCACCGCTAACAGTTCCGGCGGGGAAACAAGCTTTCAATAAATCCCACGCATTCTTATCAGTAGCAAGTTCTCCCAACACATTACTAACGATGTGCATAACGTGGGAATAACGTTCGATCGACATTAATTCATCGACTTTCACCGTACCGTTTTTGCAGACGCGACCTAAGTCATTTCTTCCCAAGTCAACCAGCATAACGTGTTCGGCAATTTCCTTGGGGTCTTGCAACAAATCCTCTGCCAATGCAGTATCTTCTTGGGGTGTTTTACCGCGTCGGCGAGTACCTGCGATCGGTCGCAATGTTGCTACACTTCCCCCAGATGAATCGCGAAAAGCTTTCACCATCACTTCCGGACTGGAACCGATAATCTGCCAATCCCCGAAGTTAAAATAACCCATATAAGGCGAAGGATTAATCAATCGCAGAGATCGATAAAGTGCAAAGGGGTCGCCAGTGTATTCCGTTGAAAGTCGTTGAGAAAGTACAACTTGGAAAATATCCCCCGCTTTGATATAATCCTTTGCTTTTTGCACATTTTCGCAGAACTTTTCGCGGGAAATATTGCTGGTATACTGAATTTCTCCTGTATCCGTTCCCGGAGGCTTCCACGCCAAAAGGTTACTCTGCTGGGAAAGGGGAGATTGTAATTTGTTGACCAGCTGGGTAACGCGATCGCACGCCTGCTTGTAAGCTATTTCCAAATCTACTTTCGGATCTCGCAAATCTGCATATGCGATCGCCCAAATTTTCCGCTTCACCTGGTCAAAAATCAGCAAGTGATCGACTTGCATCCACAAGCCATCCGGCAAATCTTCTGTCCCACCTGCATATATCGGTACTCGCGGTTCGATCCAGCGAATTAGTTCGTAACCCCAAAACCCGAACAAACCGCCTATTCCCGGCGGTAGCTGCGGCAATTTTATCGGTTGATAAGGCGTCAGACAATCAGTCAAAGCTTTAAAAGGGTCGCCTTCAAACTCCACAACCCTACCATCGCGGTGGTGCTGAATCGTGCGATCGCCTCTTGCCTCCAAAATCCACAGGGGGTCGCATCCCAACAAACTGTAGCGTCCGATTTTCTCCCCACCTTCCACAGATTCTAGCAGGAAGCTGTAAGGCTGTCCCGCACAAACTCGATACCAAGCAGAAACGGGGGTATCCAGATCCGCCACCCATTCTTGGTAGACGGGGACAAAGTTACCTTGCTTAGCCAGTTCGCAAAATTGGGAGAAATCGGGGAATATCATAATTTTATTGGGTTTGGATAGGAGCGATCCGGTTTTACCAAATTCTGAATATGCAGCCAAATCGCCACCACACTACAGTTTTTCACTCCTAGTGCGAACCCGTCAAGTCTAAGTCTAAATTTCTCCCCTATCTTCTATGAGAGAACAAGCTGACACATTCTTGTAACCTTCTTCTGGCATTAGAATCATCTGGTACTTGGTTAAAATTTAATCTATTGTAGGTTGCCAAATCGATCGGGTCTCCGCGTCTGAGTTCTGGAACACTACCCATACCGATCTCATACTCCCTAGTAACGTTAGCGATCGCATTTCCCCTTATTGTCCCTTTAAGGCAATACCCTTCTTCCCTATACCTATACTTAAATCCTATTGCTGTATTTGCTATTTTGCGAAAAACCAGGTAATCAACATCTTGTCGATTTGGCAAACGCGATTTACCATAAAAATAGTTGCCATTGGCTAAACTTTGCACTGTCTGTCTCGACTGCTTTATATCTTGGAAGTGAGACTGTGCCAAACTCGGTAAACGCACAGTTCCTAAAATTGCCAAGCTCAATCCAAACCCAAGTATTGCTTTGCCTTTCATAAACATCCTTAATTCTATCTTCTGGAGGGTAACCCAACCATACAGCCAGCAGCATTAAACTGTCGCACTACTTTATCTACATCCTGCACGTTTGCAGATAACTGTGCAAACTGTCTTGCTGCTTGCAAAACTGTGGGAGAGTTATATGGAATTTCGACGGGAATATCTGCGCGATCGTTCCTCACAGTTACTACTCCTAGATAATCTCCTTCCTTTAAAATTACTTCTTTGTCATCGGTTCGGATTACCCCATTAGATACAGTTCCCAAACCGAACTCAGCTTCTTGTATGCCAATGTAAATAAGGCAAACACGACCTCTTATATTGGAAGGATAAACACTCAGACCTTCTTCATATCCCGACCATTTACCCAAAAAAGGTGCAACCGCTGGGTCTACCCTCGACCAAGCTCTCACAAAAGATTCTCTCCTTTGTTTTTCTGCTTGACTGCGACTGTCTCCAACATTATTCCTACGAATCTGCTCGCGTAATTTCGATCGCAATCTTTGTATTTCCGAGCCCGTAGGATATCGCTCAATCTGTTGCTGTGAAAAAACTGGTAAAAAGCCAGCACTTATAATTGTTAAACTCAAGCCCAGGCTAATTTTCGCTATGCTATTGGTTAATTCTTTTTTCATTTTTGCATTAACGGAATAGTTCGTTCAAAAATTTATATACCGTCTGCTAGCATCGGTTGCAAAAAAAACGCTTTCTTATCTGCGTTTATCTGCGTTTTCATCTGCGGTAAAAATTTAACTCCCGATCTCCACAGATAATTTTTCGCATCGCTCATATACTACCGATGTAACCGGACAGGATATTATTTATCATCATACTAACGATAAAACTTAAGTCCCGGAAAGATAAATCTTTCCGGGACTTAATTGTTTCTAGGAATGCTGGATTATTGCCAGCAAAATAATTGTGACATTCCACACAGAAAATATCTGTAGGATTCTTGGGCTCATCTTTTTGGATGATATCTAGGCTTTACAACCTAATCCTCAAGCGTTTACCAGCTTCTAGACTGGCAGTTTCCGTCTGCCCTACGGTACTTTTCTGATGTTAACAAGCTCAGAACCGATTAGACATCGGAAGGAGTACGACCGCTAAACTTCACCTTTGCAGGATCGGGATTGCTGCCGATGTTGCGAGCTTTGGAATTTTTCGCCTCACGACCTGGGTTCACTTTTTCCGGGAAGACGCCATCAGCAGGGTGCAGGTACTGGATTTCACCGTTGGGGAAAACGCGGTAAATCTTGTAGTTGTTGATTTTGAACTTAGCACGCAGTTGCTGACCGCCCAAGGCAATACATTGTTCCTTACGGGCCAGGTAGAGAAGATTGTCACCCTGCCGCATGACAGCAGCGCCACCGGTAGGCATTTCAAACACCTGTTCTTTAGGGCTAGTCCAGGTGATTGCGTACTTCTCTTCTATTTCTGCTTTGCTTAGCAAGCCGCCAGTGCTGCCGCCGAATAAAGGTGCTTGTCCAGTCAAAGTTTCTGCCATAGATTCCTCTCTCAACTTTTTAGGGAATCCTATCACCGAGACAACGCTTGTTTTGCTAATCTGTCAAGAACTGTAACAGTTCTTCAGCTTTTGGGTATGGGCCAATGGCTAGGGGTTAGGGGTTAGGGCGTCGGGAAGAGGGAAGAGGGAAGAGGGAGAAGGAAAAGGGAAGAGAGAAAATATTAATTCTTCTGCTCCC
>NZ_JACJUP010000488.1:0-4615 GCF_014748295.1 Planktothrix sp. FACHB-1355
TGCGAAAAATACTCGATCGCTCCGGCATCCTCGTACTTCCCGGCGTGTATGATTGTTTGAGCGCCAAACTTGCCGAACAGTTGGGATTTGAAATCGTTTTCACCAGCGGTTTTGGCATTTCTGCCTCTACACTCGGTCGCCCGGATTACGGCTTTCTCACCGCCACGGAAATGCTTTACAGTGTCGGGAGAATTGCACAGTCGATTAACATTCCTTTAGTTGCCGATATCGATACCGGTTATGGCAATCCTTTAAATGTAATTAGGACTGTCACCGACGCCGTAAATCTGGGAGTCGCCGGAGTCATTTTGGAAGACCAAGAATGGCCGAAAAAATGCGGTCACTACCAGGGTAAGCGCGTTATCCCAATGGCGGAACAGGTAGAAAAAATCCGCGCCGCAGTCCACGCCCGCGCTGATAGCGGTTTGGTAATTATAGGACGAACCGATGCTTTAGCGCCATTGGGATTGGAAGAAGCGATTCGTCGGGGTCGCGCTTATTACGAAGCTGGCGCGGATGTGGTGTTTATTGAAGCGCCGCAGTCAGTGGAGGATTTGAAAGCGATCGCATCTGCTTTCCCCGATGTACCATTGTTTGCAAATATGATCGAAGGCGGGAAAACTCCCTTCCTGACCGGTTCGCAATTACAAGAGTTGGGTTTCAAAATTGTAGTCTTCCCCCTCTCTGGTTTATTTGCCGCAACTCACGCCATGACCGCTTGCTTGCGCCAACTCAAGGAACAGGGAACGACAACGGGTTTTTCTAATTTGGTTTCCTTCCCAGAATTCGAGCAAATTATCGAGGTTCCCAAATATCGCCAATTGGAACAGGAGTATAGCATTTCCCCCTCCCCTAATCCCTAGCCCCGACGCCCTAATCCCTAGCCCCTATCCGTAAAATTGCGGAACTCCAACGCTGCGATCGCTGTCATTAAGAATGATTAAAAACAGTTCCCTCAAACGTTGTTATGGGAGTCGCCGCAAACATGAAGCGAGATATTCGACTTGCCGCAACTTGGGCGATCGCGGCTTTAGCAATCAGCTTACCATCCAAAGCCCTCGCTTTGGAAAATTTTGATGTTGCTTTGGGCAAACAAGCAACCGATCCCAGGGTTGTCCTTAATAATAACATCGACCTCAATCGCGCCAAAAACCTTGCACGTCAAGCAGGTGTATCCACTAACGGCGGTTTGGGTCGCTATCGTCCAGAAAACTCAATGCACGGCCCAGCTACAGAGGCACCCTTTGTAGATAATGGCAATGGCACTTGGACGTTTACTTTTAAAGGTCGCCGTCCCGATTCCAGTGTCTATAGTATCCAAACTGTTGTCACTGTTTCTAAAGATGGCAGGCAGGTAAATGTAGACTACAACGGCCCGATTCGTTAGTAAATTTTTACCACAAATAAACAAAGATGAACGCATTCATCTTTGTTTATTTGTGTGCATCTATTTTCATATGTATTATCTGTCCCGTTGCATCGGTAGAGTCAAAAATTGACGATCGCATCTGTGTTCATCTGTGTTTATCTGTTTTCATCTGTGGTAAAAATTTAACCCCTAATTCCCACAGATAATCTTTCGTATCAGTCTTACACTACCGATGCTACGGCACACAATCTTAAAGGTTATACTACGGAACTAACCCTATCACCGCAGCAGGAGAACCAGATCCATCTTTAAGACGGAGATGACCGATAACTAAAATAGTACCAATTGGCGGCAATCGCTCTAAATTAGTTAAATTTTCCAATACAATACCCGATTGTGCCAACACCAAACGGTTAGTAGCAAAAGTGGGATCTTGAGCGCAATCTACGCCGTGAGTATCAATTCCCACACCAGCAATTTGACGTTCTGCAATTAAAAACTGAGTTGTTTCGCTTGTCAAAGCGGGAAAATGTAACTTTCCTTCACTATCTTGATTCAAAAAAGCATTTTTGTCAAGCCATTTTTCTTGCCAACCCGTGTACAGCAATACGATACTATTAACTGGAATCTGACCGTGTTGTTGTTCCCAATTTTTAACATCGTTAATAGTGAGAGTATAATCGAAATTATCTGCAACTTTGTCGCGCATATCGATGACTACAGCAGGTACAATTAGAGATTCAGCGGGATAGCGATCGATCCCCATTCCATTCACATAAAAACTCTTGGGTGCGTTGATATGAGTCGCGCTGTGTTCTCCAATAGAGAAACGCCGTAAATAATAGCCATGTTTCTCCAATTCAGCGACGATTTCAAATTCAACTGGTGGGTCTCCCGGCCATTGGGGAATATCAATATCGATGACGTGACTGAGGTGAATTACTTGCGAGTAAGTAATCGTTTTATGTTCGCTTTTTCTAGTAACTGTCTGAGAACGAGTTAATCTTTCCAGCGTTGCTTCCATGAGTGCAGTATTTTGACCGGAAACGGTGAAAACCAGCGCTTCT
Organism: Planktothrix sp. FACHB-1355; assembly: GCF_014748295.1. NCBI lineage: Bacteria > Bacillati > Cyanobacteriota > Cyanophyceae > Oscillatoriales > Microcoleaceae > Planktothrix > Planktothrix sp. FACHB-1355. The sequence goes on from NZ_JACJUP010000488.1 coordinate 2,437, forward strand.
CGATAAACGCGCTGTGCGGCATGATGGCTGTAATTTGCCGCCCCACTGGAAACGGTAATGGCGGCGTGGGCGATGCGGACTGCGAGTTCGATCGCCCAACTTCTTAAATGTAGCTTTTCTGATAGTTCAATGCTTGTTTGTTGTTGAGCTTCTCTAATTGTAGTTCGACATTGTGCGAATTCGTTATTGAGGGATAGGAATGCTTTATCTATAAAAGGAAACGACTTATTTATAGCGGCTGCTTCGATAATATCGAGTCCCGCCCTAGCGCAACCGAGTACCAAACCAGTCGCACGCAAAACATTCTTTTTATCGTTTTCTTGTATCCAATTTTGTGGTTTAATAGAAAGTATGCGATCGTCTGGCAAAAACCAATCTTTGATAGTTGCCGTCACCGTGTTGGTTGATGTCATTGCTGCCAGTTGCATCGGTTCGCTAAAATTAATGTAACCGCCCAAACTTTGCTTTGTTTCCCCAAAAGTAAGCATACCAAAAACTGCTCTACCATCCGATAAACTAGCGGCAACAATAAAATATTGAAATATCCCCCATCCTGTCACCCAAGGAACTTGTCCTTCTAATAAATAACCCCCATCTACAGGGGTAGCTGAAATTAGCGGGTCGCCTGACCGTCGCAGTTGGGAAAAACCCACACCGACCAAAACCTCACCGTTACTCATACGGGGAAGGTATTCTTGTTTGAGAGAGGTGTTTTTACTGTCAAAAAGCATACCCGCAGCGCTTTGGTGTTGAGTTTGCAAGAAAGCTAAAGCGCCGGAATATTTAGCGACCAATTCTTGAAAAGATTGAAACGTATCTTCGCTGACACCTTTTCCGCCCCATTCTGGCGGAATTCGGAGTGCAAGGACACCCAATTCGCCCAAACCTTTGAGTGCATCAAACAGAGTGTCTGGGTTAGTATCTATATTGTGAGCGATCGCGGCTACCGATGTCCGCAGATAAGACTCGGTGATGTCGAGCAAGTGTGGCATAAATATGGTATTAGTGTGCTACCCTTCGAGAATATTATGGATCGATCGCACATCGTTTAAAACTTGGCAACTAAACCATGCGAAAAATACGTTTGTACATTGCCTCCAGTCTTGACGGCTACATTGCGAGAACATCCGGCGATGTCGATTGGTTATTCACCGACGCCGACTACGGTTACACCGAATTCTTAGCCCAAGTAGACACAATACTCATGGGTAATAAAACATATCAGCAAGTTCTTGGTTTTGGGGAATATCCATACAAAGGCAAACAAGTTTTTGTTTTCTCTAACACTTTGCCAGGTCAAAAAGATAATAATAACGTAGAATTTATCGGCGGCGATTTGAATGAGTTCGTCAACAACCTGCGTCAATCTCCCGGTGGCGATATCTGGTTAGTTGGGGGATCTGAGATAATTCATTATTTTCTCAAACACAGTTTGATTGATGAACTAATCCTCTCAATTCACCCAATTATTCTAGGCGATGGTATCTCGCTGATTGTGAAAGATGCAAGTTTACAAACCTCACTTAAATTCAAAACTGTCAAAACCTATGAATCCGGATTGTTGCAAGTTTCTTACGATTTATAAAAAATTTGCTTAGGTACGTTGTTGCGCTTTAGCGCTAAAGACCAGGGTCAGAAACCGGGTTTCTTGCAACTGCCCTTCGCTGAAAGCCTAGATTTTCTGTTGAGAAACCGGGTTTCTTGCAACTACCATTCGCTGAAAGCCTAGATTTTCTGTTGAGAAACCCGGTTTCTTCAGCCTTAAATGTTAACTTTTTTTACCATTACTTTTAAGAGCCAATGCCACACATTAATCTAGTGTATACCGCCCTTAATCTAGCCAATACATGAACCCCTTTCTTAGCAATATTCGCCTCAAATGGTTCCTTGCCACTAGGGCTTTAGACTACAGCGCCGACTTTGTTAAAATTTTGTATCAAATCTATCTAAATCATAACAAAATCATACATTTCCGTAATGGATACCCGGTTTATTCCCTATCCACTCCCGCTTTATTCAGCAAACCAGCATCTAACTTCATCGCTCGCGCCCTATATCGCACCATTCAGAATAAAAATTTGCCCAACTTGATGAGTTTTGCGGTTAATGATATCTGCAATGCGACTTGCGAGCATTGTAGTTTCTTTGAAGCTGTTGAAGAGAAAAACAAAAATATTCT
>NZ_JACJUP010000489.1:0-4728 GCF_014748295.1 Planktothrix sp. FACHB-1355
TAATGCGATCGTCGTTTCCCAGAAGCCATCATCCCGCTTCAGCATTAGTCGATCGGTAACTTGCTGCCAATTGTTATATCCCCAGTGCAAGTTTACCTCGTTGGCATTTGCCAAGGAACCTTTGTAATAAATAGTTAAAGCTTTTCCCTGCTTGACATTTGCTGGGTTATAATCTACAACTTTTCCTTCTTGCGGTTTGTAGGCGTTTGTCACATAACGCTGATAGATAATGGCAGGCATATCCATCACTTTGTTATGGTAATTCGATGCCAGCAATGCCATGTATTCTCCCATCGACCAAGATAGGGGAGTCATCGACTTAGTGGGAGTTCCCGGAGTATTGCCAGATGGCGCATTTAAATCCCAAACTTGTTCGGGAATCATGTAGGAACTATTAGCAAAAGTACGCATTGTTGCCAGATATTTGTCAGCTTTATCGCCGCCAGCAATAACAAAATGACCGCGTTCGCCTGTGAAAATCGGCCACAAACGACCGATACCAGCACCTGTATAATCTGCGCCTGTTGCTGTTTCGCCGTAACCGTCGTGATTGTAGCGAAACCAAGCATCGCCTTTACCGGGAATTGTTTGTTTAATTGTCGAATCAATGGTGGGAAGCGACGCCAAGATATAAGGGTTATTCCAAGCTTTTACGCCGTGGCGGACTAATTCTAAAAAGCTGCTATCGACAATATTTCTTTCATCATATCCCCCGCCACCGTTACTAATATTCAAAATATGTCCGTCATTCGGATTACCATTATCATCAATGCGTTCAAAATACTTGCCATTGCCGATCGAACCGCTAGTGGTGAATGTCCAATTTTCTACCATTGCTTGCCAGTAATCTGCTGTTTCCAGATACTTAGTTTGACTGGCAAAATCTCCATTAATTCTGGCGATATCAGCCGCACAAACTAAACCCGCGATTTCCGCCGCAATCGTACCGGGAGAGTAACCGCCGTTCTCTTCCCAACGTTCTTGACCTGTGGCAGGGCCGTGTTTTACAATCTAATCGGCAGCGGGTTTGATGTGGTTATTGTAGGTATTTGAATCTGTGCGATCGAGTTTCCATGCCAACATAATTGGAAATGCCGTTTCGTCCATTTGAATGCCATTCCAATAAGGCGTCCCATCGACGAAGGCATTCTGGAGAAAATGTCCGTCTGGTTGCTGCATAACATTAAACAACCAATCCAAACCTTTTGCTGCTGTATCCTTGTCACCCGCCACAATCAAAGCACTGGCAAATTTATACAAATCTCGCGGCCAAACTAAGTGATAACCCCCTTGCATTTGCACGCCTTGAGGTGTACAGATTGAGTAATTAGAATTACCCCAAGGATTACCCAAACCTGCCACCATTGCACCAGAACTTTTATCGCTAGCAGCTTTTAGTGCCATTGCCGCCATATAATATTGTCGATCGGCAGTACCGCCAAAATTATTTAAACTATTCGTGTAGCTGTTCCATTCTGTATTATAAACAGACAGCATATTAGCAAAGTTATCGCTGAGGGTTTCTGCTGCTGTTGTTTCCGCTTTGGCATCGCTATCGCCAAAAGCGAGAACCAAGTTAAAAGTAACTGATTTTTCGTTAGCATAAGGACTCAAATCCAACATTGCCATTTGTGCAATGTTACCATCAGTTGCTGAGTCGAAAGTCCAGTTCATTGTATTGTCAGCATTACCGCCTTTCAAATCTTGCCAACCGTCGCTTTGTCCGACAAAACCGTTTGACATAGCTTTGAAGGGAAGCGAACTCGCCAATGCAGATGCTAAACCGCTGCGATCGTTTTTAGCAACCAGCATTGAGATATCTTTATAATTAGTGCTATAGCCTGTGGTGGATATTCCCTGATTATCAATTGCTGGATGATACAAAGTATAGAGATTGAAATCACCTATATTTCCGTTTAAAGCGGTGAATGTTATTTGCTGAATGACTGTGTTGCGGTTGGGGTCGGTGAAAATAGTTTTTTCAATTTGATATTTGCCATTTTTAGCTTTGTTGGTGATATCCCAAGCAAGAGAACGATCGTTATTCAACGCAACCTTGCTAGTAGTATCTTGCTTTTCCTCTTCCACCCAAGTTTTGTCAGCGTCTCCGACCAAAAACTGCCAATCTACCGTATCTGCCTTGTCAGCAGAAGGGTAAAATACTTGACTGATGATGCCGTTATCGCCGGTAAACCATACTTTTGAATTCGGGTTTTGCGCTGTGCCGAGAAAAGTGAGCGTTGATGGCGACCAAGCCGGACAAATGCCGGGATGACCGAATGCTTCACTGCCAATAACAGTTTCGGTGAACGCCACATTAGTTGCTATGACGTATATCATCGCGCCTATGGCAACGATAAAACCTGCCAACCAATTAAATTTCTTCAATCTAAAAACCTGATGAGCTTGGTGCGTTAGGCTAGCGCTTTAGCTTAGCTATGGCGCAGGCTATCCGCACCCTACATTACTAAATTATTTGATAGCATCAGCCAAGCACTTCGTCAACAAATTGTCGCATTTTGTCATAGTGGGAACCTCTCCAGAAAACTTGCTTGCAATCTTGGCAGGAATGAAATTCATCTACGCTTTCCCTGACCTTTGGCGGGATTTGTTCGAGAATGGTTTCTTTGGCAATTGGTGCTAATAAACCATTGCAAGTGATACATCTTTTAAATGGATTGACTGCTTTTTTGAGGTCGAAACGTTTGATGACTTCGATTAGTTGTTTTTGGGGATTGGTTTGGCGAACGTAATAGCCGTAAGTTACGATACTGCGCTTTAGCAATCCGGTATCGCGAGTGAGGAGAATTCGCTTTTCGCGGCTGGAAATTTCGGCTAATTCTTCATCATCGTAATCGTTTCTGTACAGTGTATCGAAACCCAACATTCGCAAGGATGACGCTAGCTTTCCTAAGTGAACGTCAAGCACAAAACAAGGTGTACTTAACGGTTCTGGTTCCACAGAAACACTGTAGCTATTATTAGTTAATTCGGAAATAGGATAAACGTTTATTTCGTCGCCATCTTGCAAGAGGTAAGAAAAGTCTACAGATTCGCCGTTGACGAGAATTAGGGCAACTTCAGGATGGGGGACGCCTTGGGATTCGATCGCATCTTTGATTGATGGCGAATCTGACAATACAATGCTATATGTTACGTTTCTTTTATTAGTAGGCAAAAAGAAATTTAGCTCTGTATGAAAATGAAAATTAACTGTTGCCATATTTAGATTTTAGATTTTAGATTTTAGATTGAATTTGTACTTGAGGCGGAGTAGAGACGTTTCATGAAACGTCTCTACAACTAGCCAATTTATCAAACGCTGTCGGTGATGCTACTGAAATTAAATTGTTTTACCCGCACTGCTGGCACCACACTATTGTTATAGCGTTGCACGGTACTAATATCATCAATATCGCGCAACATTTCCGGCAAATTCTGGTTAAAGCGGAAGTTTTTAATCGGATAAGCAATCTCACCGTTTTCTATCCAGAATGTACCATCGCGAGTCATACCTGTCACGTCTAACGAACGTGGGTTCACGTATTGCACGTACCAAGCACGACTTACCAAAACGCCTCGTTCTGTTTGGGCAACTAAATCTGCTAAACTTTTATCCGAACCGGACATCACAAAAGGAAACATAGCACCAGTCGGTTCTTTGCTTTGTTGCATCGCCCAATAGCGACTGTAAGATAATGCTTTGGGAACGCCATCTTTGATGATTTCCAAGTAGTTATTCGCCAAACCATCAGCAAAGAAAGTGCCGCTTTGTAGGAGGGGATGCGCCGGATTTCGCTGCACTTGGAGTAATGGACTAAACATTGCTTCGCCCAAACGATTGCCAGCAGGTTTGCCTTGTTCGTCGCTGCGGGACATAAAGGAACGCCCTTCATCCGCCGCCCTAGCATCCAAACTCCACATTACCCAACTTAGTAAATAACCGAAAGCAGCTACATCCAAGATAACCGGATATTTTGCCGGATTTATTTCGCGGGGTTGACGCGATTTTATCGCCCGTTCGATTAACTGTTCTGTTAATGTTTCAAAGGGCAAAGAATTGATGGCAAAACCAGTGCGATCGCCCCAACTCGAACCGTCATCAATCCTAGCAGTAAAGCTAAAATCTGCCTCTGTGCCTTTATTGCAAGCACGCAAACCTTTGGAATTGCCGATCGCTCTCAAATAAGCGTCCGTACTCAGCGTACCGGAACCGTTAACGCCTGCTTTTGCACTCAACGCACACACGCGCTGGACAATTTTTCCTCTTTCTAAAGGTGAAAGATTGGCAGTAGCTTCATCAAAAGCTGGCGTGCGCTGTTCGTAGTTTTGCGGTTCTAAAAGTGGCACCCATTCCGGATCTTCGGGCGCAATTTTGGCGAGTTCTTCGGAACGGCGAAGCGTGGAGGCGATCGCATCTGCATCTAAATCGGTTGTAGAACTAGACGCGCTCTTTTTGCCGAAATAACTGGTGATGTTGAGATTAAACTCTGTGCGGCTAATGTTCTGAGTAATTTGATTTTCGGAATAACGACTGAGGGATTCAGATTTATTGCTGAGACTGACAAAAACTCCCTCAGCTTCGGATTTTTTGATGACTGAATCGATCAGGGATAAAGCTCGGTCTTCAGTCAAAAGAGTTGATGCTGTTGCTAAAGTCATTTCGATTTTGGTTTTGGATTAAAAATTTGCTGGGTTTGGCTCTTTATCGCATTCCAGCGAGATCGG
>NZ_JACJUP010000049.1:0-13016 GCF_014748295.1 Planktothrix sp. FACHB-1355
CTTTTTTCGGGAAAGTTGTAATTGCTGTTCATACTTACTTCTCCATTGGAGTAAATTTGACGTAAAAGTAAGGTTCGACTATTATGTCGTCTTCTGTAGAAAAGGTTAATTCTGATGTTTCTGATGAATCTTTTTTTGGAGAAGAATAAAAAAAGCTCTGTGACGAGTTGAAACGGAGCATTAATCCCAATTTAGGAGTAATGATAAAATCTGAAATAGTAATTGGATTGGATTCGCCAAATAAATTAAACTTTACGTTAGAATTTTCAATCTTTGTTTCTGAGCCTATGGAAACGAGCCTTAACACTTCCAAAGAATTCAAAATATTTTCCCTGCAATGATAGTTGTATATGAGAATGTCGGACACAAATAAAGACTGTTTTGACGTCAGTTTGAGAACCAGGCTAAAAATTGGCTTTTCTGTAATGTTAGCAGATATTTGCTCAGAGAAAGACTGCATAAATTAGCGACGAACTCAACAAATATTATATTCTCACAAACTCTGAAGTATCGATGGCTGCTAGGTCATCCGCTGCGATCGCTTTTTTTATTAAAAGAAGCTGTAGATATGTTTCATAAAACATTTCTACACGATCGGGAAACGTTTGCCGTTTTATAGTATATGCTTTCTTATTTTCCTCCTCCTAAAGAAGTAGCTTTGTTAAAGTTGCTTTATGGGTAGAACGATCGCAAACTCCGCACCGCAACCAGGTTCGGAAATTACATCTATGTAACCACCATGCTTTTCAATAATTTGGTAGGCAATGGAAAGTCCCAAACCAGTACCTTTTCCAACTGGCTTCGTGGTAAAAAAAGGATCGAATATTTTATGTTTTAATTCTCTTGATATCCCAGAACCGTTATCCCGAATTGTGATACGAATTTCATTTTTTGTTTGCACTTCTGTTTCGATCGTAATTTGTTTATTTTGTTGTTCTTTTAGCTTTTCCAGTTCATCAATTGCATTGCTAATAACATTCATAAATACCTGATTTATCTGTCTGGGATAGCATTCTACTAGGGGTAAATTGCCGTATTTTTGAATTAATTCTATATCGGTATATCCTTTGTTCATTTTCAAACGACTTTGTAAAATTAGCAAAGTACTATCGAGTCCTTCATGAATATTAACAAGCTTCATTTCGGCTTCATCTAACCGGGAGAAGTTTCGCAAAGATAGGACAATTTTACTGATGCGATCGGCCCCACTTTGCATAGAAGAGATAATTTTAGGCAAATCGATCCTTAAAAAATCTAGCTCTATCTGTTCAATAATTTGTTCAATTTCAGGACTCGAATAGTTTTCTTGGTAAATATCTACTAAATCTAGCAAATTTTGCGTATAGCGATTGACATAGCTGAGGTTAGCGTAGATAAAGTTAATCGGGTTATTGATCTCGTGAGCAATCCCAGCAACCAATTGACCCAAACTGGACATTTTTTCAGTTTGAACCAATTGAACTTGAGCCTTTTTAAGGTTTTTCAGGGCTTGAGAAAGTTGCTCGGCTTTAGTAGATATTTCTAAATTTAATTGCTGTAATTGGTCGTGGGCTGACTGCAATTGCTGATTTTTTTGCCAAAGTTCTTCAGTTCGCTCCTTTACTCGTTCTTCCAAAGTTTGACGGGCTAATTCTAACTCTTGAGTGCGTTCTGCCACCCGTTGCTCTAAGTTACAGATGAGCGTTTTTAAAGCTGTAGCCATCTCCTGATAAGCATTCGCCAATTGACCGATTTCGCCGCCAGAATCAATACCGGGAATGAGTGAATCTAAATCCCCGGTGGCGAGAGTTTTGCTACGAAGAGCTAATTGTTTAATCGGCTCTCCAATTTGCCTTGCTAACAGGCGAGCGATCGCAATCGATAATACGATCGCCATCGCTAAGCCAATCCAAATTACGCGATTGAGAACTAAATATGCTTGCTGAAAATACTCGGACGAAATCTGAATTTTAGCGATCGCCACAGGTTTACCCGCAGACTTAATGGGAGCGTAGATCGTATTATGTCCGGATTCCGGTTCCATCCGGTACACCGACTCACCTCGTTTAATTGCCGGTAAAACCGTAGCAGTTAAATTATTTTCCTCCCAAGTATCGCTACTCATTTTTTCAATGCTCGAAAGCATTAACTGTCCGTCAAGGGAAATAATTGCCAGCTTAGTAGTAGCTTGGGAAAAATTCAAAAACTTTCGCAACCAAGCATCATTCAGTGTTTGACCTACAATCAAGGTTCCGGGTGAATTACCTTTACCGTCGCTTTGAAAAATAGGTGCTGCCACCAAGATTAACATCTGCCGATCGCCATATGTAACCAACTCCTGCAATGGTTTTTTCTTCGCGATCGCACCAACAACCCTTTCTTGCACCGCAATCGATCGCCAAGCACTTCCCCGTTCTGCTAGAGTTTCGCCAAAGCGATTCACCACCTGCACGTTATCCACATCTGTGGAAAAAACCAGTTGGTCTGTTACCTCCTCCTTCATCCAAGCTCGATCGCGCTTCTGTACCGCATTATATAAAGCTGTCCAGATTGCATAGCCGTTGGCTAAATCTTGCAATCCCTTCCCCGTAGCAGATGTGAATCCTCGAAAAGCGAGGACTTGATCGTCAAGTCGAGTTTTTTCCAAATCTGTCAGAGGTTGATACACAAATCGCCAAGCTATCCCGAATACCAAAACCACTGGCAGTAGGGATGCGCCAAAGGTAAAAATGAGAATTTTGGGTTGGAGTCTTTGTGGAATCCCCGATATTGTTGATTTAACGTTTTTTAATATCACTATATATTTAGGCTCGCGCTTCACGAAAGAGTGAACGTCAACCAAGTTAACTTGGCTAGCAAAATAACCCCGATCGCAGGCAGATAGCTGTTTACATTTTCAGTAATACAACTAACTTAACCAAACGTCATCCGAGCTTTACAGCAATTATGATTTTTTTGTCAAGAATCTACAACAAAAAACCATACTTTTTAACGCTGACTTTTTGTTCATTATGTTGTATAATTATAAGTTTATGAATTAAATCCCAAAGATAGGTACGTTGCACCCCACCCCTTCCCCGTCCACGGGGAGGGAAGTGAATTAGACATCTCCAAAAATTCTTGTGGGGTAGGCATCCTGTCTGCCCTTTAAGATTCTTTTGGAGGAGATGTCTAATGAAAGTTATACTGCCAGAAACCTTTGAATCACATCTTGGCTGAGTTCGTTAGTTAGCCCTGAAGCGACAATACCGCCTTTTTGCATAGCGTAGTAGCGATCGGCTTGCCGTACAAAATGCAGGTGTTGCTCGACTAACAGCACAGAAATGCCTGTAGACTCAACAATCCGGCGCACAGCCGCCTCAATCTCTAAAATAATGGAAGGTTGAATGCCTTCCGTGGGTTCGTCAAGTACGAGTAAGCGCGGGCGTCCCATCAAAGCGCGAGCGATCGCTAACTGTTGCTGCTGTCCGCCACTCAAATCCCCACCCATGCGAGAAAGCATCGTTTTCAGAACTGGAAACAGCCCAAAAATTTCCTCTGAAATTTCCTGCTTATTGTCAGGCAATTGTGGCGCAGGCATCCTGCCTGCATCCCTTGCCTCCAAACCCAACAGCAAATTTTCCTTCACCGTCAAACGGGGAATAATTTCCCGTCCTTGGGGGACGTAACCAATGCCCAACTTTGCCCGTTTGTCCGGGGACTTACCGTCGATCGACTCACCCGCAAAATTAATCGAACCAGTACGGGGTTTGAGCAAACCCATAATCGTTTTCAGCAGCGTAGTTTTACCCACACCGTTGCGTCCGATCAAGCACACCATTTCCCCAGCGGATATGCTCAAATCCACATTGCGGAGAATGTGACTTTCGCCATAGTAGACATTTAGCCCAGAAACGTGCAGCATTGGATTAATTTTAGATTTTAGATTTTGAATTTTGGATTTTAGATTGATGTCGCTCTCTCAGACATGATTTTTAAGGAAAGTTTCAGCTTTTCGCAAATTTAATCATAACAAAGCTTATTGCCTGCAAGATTTGACATTGTTATCAAAATCAGACAAACCTGTATTTACCCTACAAATGAGGGAACTGTAAGTTTTAAGTCTGACGCTTTAATCAACCTACAGGTGTCAGTTGCAAATATTGGCGAATTTCAGCCGATCGCTCAACAGCTCGTTTAACACAGTCTCCTAGAGAAACGCCATCAAAGTAGTTACTGCATAGGAATAAACCGGGAAATTGCTCCAAATCTCGATTTATTTGCTCCAAGCGTTGATGATGACCGAGAGTATATTGCGGAATAGCACGTTTCCACAAATGTACAGCGATAACTTTTGGCTGTAAATCTTGTTTGAGGAGGATACGACGGATATCTTGATGAACCGCTCGGACAATTTGCTCGTCGTCTAAATCGCCAATTTCGATATCAGTTGCACCGCCGATAAAGTTGGTTAGCAGTTGCCATCCAGCCGGAGCGCGACCGGGAAACAAGCTCGAAGACCAGATAGTGCCAAGAGTGCGAATTCCCTGACCGCGTGGAATTAAGTTGCCAAAGCCGCGTAGAGGATGTTTGAGCGCAGTTTCTGGATAGGCGAGGACAACGCAGGCTACGGGAGGATAGGGGATTTCTTTCAAAGCTTGGCTTGCGCTCGGTGCCAAATTTTGCCACACCTCAGATGTGACGTAGGCAGGTGAAGTGAGAACTAGGGTACGTGCTTCCACCTGTTCTTGTCCTGCGGGTGTATTAAATTCTGCAATGTAGGTTTATCGATCGCTCTTGTGCAGGCGGATGAGTTGCCAGCCCAGCTTAACAGTATCGCCCAGATGAGATGCGATCGCCTGCGTAGACGCCTGAAACGAAGGGAGCTACAAGTCGCTGGGTTACTTCCGATCCCAGATGACGCTGGAAGAACTGGGCAACAGTTTCTTCTCCCCCTTGCGCGGACAGTTGAGACCCCATAGCTGGGGCCACAAATCCCAAAGCGCCTCTCAACGCTCTCAGCTTACCTTGCAAAGTCAGCAACTCGGAAGTTATAGCTGCTGGGGGACTCATGGGCACCGGTTGAAGTTGACCTTGCCAGTATACGTAACGAGGCAAACGGCGATCGGCCAACACTAACTCTTGCTCCAGTCCCACATCAACAGCCAGCTTCAGCAATTCTGGCGTCGGAGAAAAACTCGTCGGGCCTTCTTCCCAGATAAATCCTTCAGCGGAGCCTGTGGTGATGTTCCCACCAACTCTTGGCTGGCGATCGCACAGTAAAATTCGCCGTCCATCTTGCTTGAGGGTGTAGGCTAAGCTCAGACCGCTAATTCCAGCCCCAAGGATTAAGCTGTCTAACGAGTTTGTCATTTGTCAACAGTCATTTGTCATGTCATCGGTCATCGATGGCTATTCTCTATTGAACCTTAATTGCAATGACCGTTTCCAATTTCCCATTTTCGATCGACTTTTAAACAGAATTGCGGAAAAGCGTTTCCAGATATACCTGGGCAGCCCGACGATAGCTGCGCGACGCTTCTGGGGTGTTTCCAGTTCCGTTTTGTAGCAAAAACAAAGAGAGAGCAGCAGCAAAAACCCGGTCTTGATCCCAGTCTGGATGCGTTTCCAAGTAGCTTTTGAGCGATTCGTGGAGTACTTCCGGGATTTCAGCCAGCATACTAACGGTTGTGTTCATAGACACCTGCTCCAAAGAAGGGGGGAGAGTGGGGAAGCTAGAAAGCGGGGGAGCAGGGCAAATAGAGAGAATGACACCCACCTATGTTCCATTGCCTTGTCCCTTATTCCTGATTCCCCGATCGTCTGATCAGTCAGCCGCATCATTGTCTGCGATCTGGGGGTGGGGTTGTCAATGCTGCGAAATATTACAAAAATCTTCACATTAACAAAATGGCTACGCAATAATAAGCTTTTTGACCCACTTTTTGTTACATATCTTTATAAAAACTCAGCATACCCCAGATGCTGAAGCGTTTGCCAAAAAAATCCCCAGATGGACAGAAACACTCGATCCGACCGTGACAACCTGTGGAAAACTACTTAAGCGCTGTGGAAAATTTTTAACTCCTTTGTGGAAAGGTTGTGGAATCTGTGGGGAAAATTTTGGCAAAGGATAAGAATTGCAAAAAATTTTGACTTTCTAGCCCCTACCGAAAAAACTGGGGTTAGGGCCTCGCACATAAGAGAGCGACTTTATTCTATAAACCGTTGCAGCGATTAGTAGATATTGATGGGCTTTTAGTCAAGCGTCCGAGGTTTTTTGTAGATGCGGAACGCCAGATGAAATTGCTGCAACAGCGTGTTTCCAGAAAACGATTAGGCTCAAAAAATTGGAAGGGAGCCCAAAGAAAAGTTGCTTTATTACAATTTCCAAAAAGTAGACAGCCGTAAAACTAGCCAGATTTGCCCCAGTTGTGATGTTGAGACAGGCAAGAAAGAACTTTCAAAACGTACTCACGTTTGTTCAAATTGTGGCTATACAACTGATAGAGATGTTGCAGCCGCTCAAGTAGTTCTCATTCGAGGACTCGCAGCCGTTGGGCAAACGGTGAAGATGCAAGAGTTCGGGTAAATTTATTGGCATCCCTATGAAGCAAGAATCCTCGTGTCTTTAGACCGAGGAGTGTCAATCAAGGCAGTGACCCAGGACTGCGAAAACCTGGCGTTGCTCGAAAAGATCGACCAGATCCCTGTTGATTCTGTTTTTGCTGGCTTCTTGTCGGAGAATCTGAAGGGAAGTTTGCACCTGCAATCTGCATTTGTAAGGTCGATCGCTGGCGGTAAGGGCATCGTAGATATCGGCAACCGTCAAAATCTGGGTTTGAATGGGAATGTCTTTATCTTTTAAACCTTGAGGGTAGCCGCTGCCATCCAGCTTTTCATGATGGGCGTAGGCAATCATAGGGAGGTTTTTGAAATGCGTTGTCCAGGGTATGCGTTGGAGAAATGTATAGGTGTGGGTGACGTGAGCTTCGATCTCCATACGCTCTTCGGGAGTGAGGTTGCCTCTGGGTATCATTAATTGTGCCATTTCTTGTAAGGAAACTAGGGGCTTGAGCTGACCGTCGATGTCTCGATATCTGTATTGAGATAGTTCTGTCAGTTGTGCGAGAGCTTCCTCAGAAAAAGCATGAAATTCCTCATTTTCAAATGTTTCTGGTTCATTGACCTCTACTAGCAGTCGCCAGTAGCGATCGAGTTTTTCGAGCTCTTGAGCCAGCTGAGTGTCCAGTTTTTCAATATCTTGGCAGTAAGGACAGCTTGCTTCGGGGTTAACGTCAATCATATGATGGAGCGGCTTCGTCAGCACATACTGGTATTTAGCTTGAGCTGTTTCCATCTCCAAAGTTCTTCTGGTCAGCGCAAAGCGGTGACGAATGCTCTCCAGTTGTTCGGGATAAAGTTTTTTCCGCTTTCCCAAAATCGCTTCGGGGACGCAAACTTTCCCGAAGTCGTGCAAGAGTGCGGCATAGCGAATTTCTTTAATTTGGCGATCGGTAAAATAAAATGGTCGTAGCAGACCTGTAGTCACTGAATTGACCTCTTTAGTCAGATGAACTACCAGTTGAGCCACTCGCTCAGAATGACCTGAAGTAGTCGGGTCTCGCATTTCAATCAGTTCTACAGATGCTTTGACAAAGCTCTCGAATAGGTTTTCAATACTTTCTTGCAGGTGATTGCGTTCAATAGAGATCGCCGCTTGAGAAGCAAGCGATCGCAAAATCCTCTCTTCCCACTCTGAATAAGGCTGAGTTACTTCTTCAACATTTTCGGCAGTGACGATCGTATCGGGTCTGATTTTACGATTGATGAGTTGAAGCACCCCAATGATTTCCCCATTTTGGTCTTGCATTGGCAACACCAGAACTGAGCGAGTGCGGTAGGAGAAGTCCCGGTCAAAACTGAGGTCGATCTGGTAGGGAACATCTGATGGTAAATTATAAGCATCCGACAGATTTAAGCATTTGCCCGTAAGCGCTACATACCCTGCCAGACTTTTACCGCTCAGAGGCATAGCAAATTCGTTTAAAGTTGCACTGGGTTGAGAATCATTCTGCGCTACCTTAAATAGCAGCTTGGGAATTGCGTCGCTCCGATCTAGTAAATAGACGCTGCCAGCATCGCTACAAGTAATTTCCCGGCTCTTAGATAAGATTAAGTTGAGTAATTCTTCCAGATTCCGGCTGCTGGAAAGGGCGGTGCCAATCGCCAAAAGCTGCTCGATCGGTTCAACCCGTTGAGCAGATTGTGGCACAAGTTCGTCGTTTTCAAAGGTCATTAAGTGGGAATCGAGAACTGTCATGTATTTTTCACCCTAATATCACAGTCAGACTGGATAAATTGTGCGATCGCTTCCGAGTTATAGCTGGCACAAACCAAGCATATAATTTTCCCTCAATCGACATTCTCATTACTTTACTACCAACGCAGTATAGAGAATGATTTTCAACCGCGAACGGATAGCTTGCCAGCCTAAGCAATACGGTGCGGACTAGCTTACCGTTAATGCTTTGTTGTTCATACTCCAAGCTAGCAAGATTTCATCTCAGCGGGGGAAGGAAATATCGCTTTGAAAGTGCAGTTTGCGCCGATTTCTAGGAATTTCGATCGCAACTGTTAAGTTCTAAGACAGTTACTTGACTAAAGAGAAATTATTTCTGTAGCTTAAGTTACAGAAATAAAAACGTTTTAAACCATTAGCTAAGACCGCTTCGGTCGAAACGCGAAGGACGCGATCTGTTCAAACAAGACTGATGCTGGACAGGGCGAGAAACCGGGTTGATTTATCGGGTTTGTCCAAATCGGGTCCCGCTAGGCGATCGGAAAGGCTTGGCAGCAAGCTGCTTACCGAGGCAAGAAGATTATGAAACTCGACATCTGCGAACTGAAAGTTGCTGGAAAATCCCGTTTGCATCCCTGTAATTGGTCAGTAGATACGGAACCGACCCCTTTGGCAGGGGAACTTCAACCTTCCACATGGGTAAAACTTTTAGAGCTTCCCAGCCCGTTCAGTTTTGATGAAGCACTACTTCTTTGTGAGCTTTCCGAGAGCGAGTGGTTAGCTTGGATTCCAGATTGCGGAGAAACTGTACTCCACACCCGTCAGTTTTGCATAACTGGTTAGCTTACCACCGTAGCTTCCGGTGCCTTTGTCCGGTGCTGACTTGGGATTTGCCAACTTGGTGAATGCCAATTTGAGCGAAGCCAACCTGAGCGGTGCCGATTTAGATGGTGCTAATCTGATTGGAGTTAATCTGAATCGTGCTAATCTCTGTGGTGCCGATTTGGGTGGTGCTAATTTGGGGAATGCCAATTTGACAGGTGCTAATCTGTCCAATGCCACTCTATGCGATGGCCGCTTAGTGGGTGCTAATTTGAAAGATGCTAACCTGAGTGGTGCGGATTTGAGAGATGCTAACCTGCTGAATGCTAATTTGAGCGGTGCCAACCTCAGCAACGCCAATCTCAGCGGTGCGAATTTAGCGAATGCACGACTGGATGGCGCGATCGGACTCTACAGAGATGAACCGATCGTGGTACGACAGAATGAGTCTCCCAGGTCGGGTATGGCTCATGTCAGTTTTTCGCACCCTATGTATGCCCCTGTTGCTAACGGTTTTAGCCTGCCACGCCCAGGACTGCCGTCTTGAATGGAAAATTAAAGAAGAGAAGCTTTGTCTTCGTTTGTAATTTCTTATTTGGTGTAGTTTGCACCGATTTTTATCTCAGTCTAAGAGGTTTTTAATAAGGTGGGTCATGCCCACCTTACTCGCTTTTATTGCCTAGAAAAAATAATTACTTATTAATTTTGGGGTGGGGCGGGCTGATTTTTCACCTGTTGAATGGAAATTTGAATGGCTAGGGCGATCAGACCGATCGCTATTATGCCAAACACGAAGGTTGCCAAGGAGCTGATGCCGACAACTAAGGTGCGGACGGCAACGGTGATATTAATAACTGTAACGTTGTGGGATTGAATTGGTTTGGCGGCAAAAGTCTGGGCAATGGAAGAGGTCAGAAAATAAAGTCCGATCGTCATTCCCGTAGCAATGAGGGAACCGATCAAACAACGCAGAGGACTCGGAGAGCTAGGGCTAGCGAGATCGGATGCGGAGGGGGTATTTTGAGTTGGAGTGGGATTATTCATAAATTTTTCGTTAATTAGCGACGCCAATGCCGCTAGGAGTAAATTGGGCTATCCAGAAGTCCAGATCCGGGTCGGAGATCGCATTGGCTACTTCTTTTTTAATTTGGTTTGCTCGATCTAAGGACTCGCTGAGGGCAAAGACTGTGGGGCCAGAACCTGACATCATTGTGCCTAAAACGCCTGTGCGTTGGAAAGCTTCCCGCAGTTGCAACACTTGGGGATAAGTTGGCAGGACGACTTTTTCTAAGTCGTTGTACAGACACTCACCGATTTTAGCGTTATCTTTGTGGGCGATCGCACTCACGAGGCAGCCTGAATTTACCTTGGCGGAACGCGCTTCTATGCTTTGGGTATCGCAGGCATATGTGTTGCCGAATTGCTTTCGGTAGGTAGAGTAAGCCCAAGCTGTCGAAACTTCCAAATGGCGGTATTTTGCCAGAATCACGTATATTTTATCTAAATCCGGTAAGGGGGCGAGTTTTTCACCGCGTCCGGTGGCGATTGCCGTCCCGCCCGTGACGCAAAAAGGCACATCCGAACCGAGTTGGGCTGCCAGTTCCTGCAATTCCGACTGAGTTAAACCCAAATTCCACATTAAATCCAAGCCTACCAAAACTGAGGCGGCGTCTGTAGATCCACCTGCCAAACCGGCGGCGATGGGAATGTGTTTGTCAATTTCGATTTCGACGCCGCCATACTGTGCAAAAGCGTTGGGAAATTGCTTTGTCATCAATACTGCGGCGCGGTAAGCTAGGTTAGTTTTGTCTTGCGGTACACCCGGATGGTTGCAGTGGATGCGGATGACATCGGTGCCGTTGGAGCGCAGATGGATGCGATCGGCTAGATCTATGGTTTGCATTACCATTGCCAGCTCGTGATAGCCATCGGGGCGATCGCCGAGTATTTCTAAATACAGATTAATTTTGGCTGGGGCAATTAGGGTGTAAGAGCGCATTTCTAGGGGCTAGGGCTAGGGGCTAGGGGCTAGGGAGTTACTCAGGGTTACCCACTGGGCGACACTGAGGTCTTCGGCACGGACTTGGGGGTTTATTTCTAATTGTTCCAGCAAGTGGGTCAGCCGATCGCGATCGACTATACTTTTCAAATTATTTCGCAACATTTTACGTTTTTCGGCAAAGCCCTGTTTCACGATCGTGTCTAGGTGTTTGGGGTTTTGGGCAGCAAAGCGGGTGTGGGGACGCAATCGCACTACGGCAGAATCTACCTTCGGCGGTGGGGAAAAATCTCTGGCCGGTACATTGCAAATTAATTCGCAATCTGCTATATATTGAACTCGCACTGACAACGCTCCAAATGCTTTCGATGAAGGTTGGGCATATAATCGTTCTGCCACTTCTTTTTGCACTAGCAACACGATTAAATCGTAAGGTTCGGGATTGGGATTAGCAATTGTACCTAATAAGTTTTCTAGAATTGGGCCGGTAATATTGTAGGGGATATTGGCAACAATTTTATTCGGCTTTTGGAAATTGGCGAAGTTAACGAGATTAGCAGCTAAGTCGATGGTGAGAATATCGCCTTGCAAAAGTAAAAAATTTTCTCTTTTTCCCAGTTGTTTGGCTAATAACTCGCACAAGTCGCGATCGATTTCCACCGCTACGACGGCTTGAGCTAATGGCAATAAGCGCCGCGTCAGGATACCTGTGCCTGGGCCAATTTCCAGGATGCGATCGCGATTGGTAATTTCTGCGGCGGCGACGATTTGGTTTAATGCTTTGTCGCTTTTGAGCCAGTGCTGAGCAAATTGTTTGCGAGCTTGGGGCGGCATAGGAATTTTAGATTTTAGATTTTAGATTTTAGATTTTATCTTGGTGGGTGGCAGGTTAACATAACATTGGGAAGATATTATTTAATTTTACCGGACATCAGTACCCAGTGATGTCTAATAATCTTATCTATTAGATGAGAATCTATCGGGAGGTAGTATTTATGTCTGCTTCGTCAATTTTGTCACCGCGCACGATTAGCAACAGTGAGGGTCTAGCTGAATTCAACGCACTTTTTAACAACCAACAAGCGGCTGACGATGCAGCACTAAAGCTAAAGGTGTATTGGCCGAAGTGGGCTGTTGCATTTGATGCTCAGTGGTTTGAAGCTACTGAGATTAATGCCAAAATTTTGACGGGCAAAAAGTTGGCGCTGGAGGTAGAAAACGCCAAGTTTAAAGTAGCGGCAGCAGTAAAAATGGCGCTGGAGGGACAACAGGTAAAAGCACCGATCGATCTGCCGACAAATCCCGTGAATAATGATGAAGCTGTGGCAGCTTTTTACTCGATATTTAAAAGCCAGCAGGTAGCTGATAAAGAGGTGGAAATATTAGTTGCCAACTGGGATAAGTGGGCGATCGCATTTGGCGGACAGTGGTATGCTCCAGAGCTTTTCAATGCGAAAGTTGTTGTCGGTCGTTTGATTGCCAAAGCGATGACGGATGCGAGAGCAAAAGTTACTAAAGCGATAATGCAGGCAATCGAAGGCAAACAAATTAGCTTCTTTGCAGAGCCAGGAACAAACACTGAAGATAGAGCGGTTCCTGTAGTCGATAATAAGCTGGAAAAAGCCAAAGACCGAGCGCAAGTTTTCAAGGATTTCATGAAAATTGAGATTAATATGGGTGCCAGCGCGGATCGGCTGGCATTCTTGTATCGTGGGGTGCAAAAATCGCCTTACAAAGAACAAATTAAAGATTATCCGGAACGTCTCAAAGCTAAGCCTGATGGCGAAAGAGTGGTTTCCTATGGAGAAACGGTTGTGCTAAAAGGTTCAGGTAAGACAGTGACTTTTAGTTCTTACCCAGAAGTGGGAAAGCTACCCGAAATCGATAATAAAGGTCTGGACTTTTTGCATGGAGATATTCAAGAGGCGTGCCTTT
>NZ_JACJUP010000490.1:0-4726 GCF_014748295.1 Planktothrix sp. FACHB-1355
CTTTTTCATCGGATAGATTCCGCCTTGAACTACCTTAGCAGCAGCAGGCCCCCCGATCGCGACAATATACAAAATAGCGCAATCTTTAATTAAATTCACACGAAAGGCATTTTTATCTTCTGATAATTCTGCTCCCAATGCCGATCGAATATCAATTAGCCGTATTTCTTTCGCTGATAATTGATAAATTAAATACCGCAGGCACGAACCAAAATGACCATCTAACTCTTCGCGGTTATTAGATGCTACAGCCACACGAATAGAATTAGGCATATCACCTTCTTGATAAGGTTCTATAGGTGGTAGTTTGTCACTCTCACTTGTTTCACCCCATAAAATTCTTACCGCTTTTTTGAATACAGCTATTGTCTCTGTATTAGCATCTTCTCCATGTTCTTCTCCATCGAGTTCATAGGTTTGTCCTAGTGCTGTTTTCAACTTAGTAACTGTGATTTGACTTAAGGATACTTCATCAATATTGCCCCCCAAATAATCCATTAACAGTTCTATAAACTCTTTCAGACTTATTTCGGGAAATAATCTTGAAGCCAAGGCAATCCGCAATGCCACTTCATCTGCAATTGGCTGTTCGCTCATTATTTATTCTCTCTAAACGATTCACAAATTAACAAAGGTATTGTTTGACTATTAGACATGAATTAACCTAATGATTCGGTATTTTTCAATACTAAAATACTCAATAACAAATTTATTTATTTTCTTAAATTAAGATTAATAATTATATATAATTGTATCTAAAAATTATTTTTAATGGAGAGAAAAAAGATGGCTTTATTTGCAAGATAATTATTTCAAAACAGGAGTTTAGACAAGATTTTGGTGCAAAATTCAAAAATCGAGAGTTTTGCACCGAAATCCAGTTTAAACTCCCGTTCTAACGTCGATCGCGAGTATTGGTTCTTTGTCGATCGGAACGCGAACCTTCCCTAACTTGAGTGTTATTGGGGGTAGATTCTGCTACCACCACATAGGGGGAAACAATTTCCTCAGCTTTGCCAATACTGACCAAAGCCCGATAAATTAAAGCAGCCACTTCAGCTCTGGTTGCGAGCCGACCGGGATACAGATAGTTGACGTTGGGATAACTTACGACCATATCCCGCTGGGTAACGGCGGCGATGATATCGCGATCGCTTCTTGGGATCGAGGAGGCATCTCTATACACGCGCAGAACGCTATCGACAGAACCCCCAGCAGAATACTTAAGTCCTCTGCCCAAAGCGACCAAAACGTCAAGACGAGAGACTTTTTGGTCGGGACTGAAACCTTGAGTGGAATTAGTTTCCAAGAAACCCATCTCGTAAGCTTCCCGAATGGCAGGATAAGCCCAGTGGTTAGTCGGCACATCTTTAAAAGCGACGACATCGCGAATTTTATTTCGATCGAAAGCTTTTCGCAAAATCGAAGCCAATTCAGCTCGCGTCACGGGAGCGTTGGGACGATACAGCCCATCGGGAAAACCTTGGAGAATTTCTTGACGCGCCAGTTCTGCGATGAAACCTCTAGCCCAATGATTTGATGGTACATCGGCAAAACTCACCTGCAATTGCGGCGGCGGGGCTGGAGGGTCTTGCGGCGATCGAGAACTGACCGAATTGCGCGTTACCTGGTACGTAGAGTTATTGCTGACATTAGTTATTCGACTCTCCTTACCGGGTGCAGCAGTGAGAACTCTAGGCATATCCGAGCGAAAAATGCTAATCGCCTGATTGGTCACTGCATATTCGCCGCTACCAAAAGAAGCGGGGTAAGCGCTTGTGCGAGATGGTAGGGGTAAACCGGCGACTTGAAACCAGGTGAGGCTGGTATTCGGAACGCCGTTGAGGAAAGTGACTCGTTCCTCACCCGGTCTTGTACCGGTGAGGATAGTGTAGTAATCGTAAAAGCTCGTGCCTTCATCCATGTTGCCATCTCGATCGGCGTCAATGCCGTAGAGAGTCCGCACCATACGGTAAAGAAGCGGTCGTTCCGGGAGAATTAAGTTAACTGCCGCGTTTTCTGACAAAAGTTCAAATTCGCTATAGCCGATCGAGCGATTCTCGTTATCGTACAGGCGCACAACAATGCGATCGCCTGCATTCATCCCTCCCCTAAATTGAGCGCGTCGATCCAGCCGATATCGATAATCGCCGATTAACCGCTCCGGTGCGTAATTGTTGCCATTTTTAGATTTGAGGGAAACGCGAGCGATCGGATTCGGAAGCGTCTCTAATGGTTGTCGAATCATCAAACTGAAACCGCTTCTGTTTTCCGTGCCATTTTGGCGTGGAGGTGGCGGGGCTGTGCGCCGGGGAGGTGTAGCTATTGCAGTGGTTTGTTGAGGCGGACGGGAAACTGGTTGCGGACGCGGTGGGGTGGGCTCTTCCGGGCGGGAAGGCGGTTGCGGACGCGGTGGCGTGGGCTCTTCTAGGCGGGAAGGCGGTTGCGGACGCGGTGGCGTGGCTTCATTGCGGCGCTGAACCGACCTATTGGCATCAGCTAATGCAGCAGCTGGCTCCTCAATCAAAGTACTTCCCTCGCTTTGGGGTATCTCACTTTGAGATAGCTCAACGGGAGGCAATGGCTCTCCTGATTGCCCAGAAGCACTTGCTGTTGTTTGTCTGCGTGAGGGAGGAGCGGGCAGGCGAGTTGGTTGAGACGCACGAGGAAGAGGGGGAGGTGGAGTCGCCGCTACATTCTCGCTGGCAGTTGGATCTAACTTGATTAAGGAACCTGTAAGATTAGTGCGGTAAACCCAGCTTTGGCGATCGCTACCTACTACCACTCGCCAACCGGGAACCAAAGCCTTAGAGCAAACAATACCGGGACTGGCTATCCCCAAACAACCATCCGGCCAAGTTTCCTGTTGCGCGGCGACGATCCGCAAAGCAGATATTTCCATTCCCGTCTGTTGGGATAAATTCTCTAAAACACCATTGGTAATAACTTCTGGAAGATCGAAGTTATTTTGTACCGCTTCTCTTCTGCGTGCGGGTTCTCTCGTCGGCGTCGCTTCTCTTCTGCGTGCGGGTTCTCTCGTGGGAGTCGCTTCTCTTCTGCGTGCAGGTTCTCTCCTCGCTGGTTGTTCTGCTAAAACTTGTGCGGCTACCGCTGGGTTAGTTGGCGATGTAGAAGCGCTTGCTGCATAAGCGATCGCCACTTCGGCACTCGCCCATATTCCCAAACTCGTCGCCGCAAAAACAATCTTCCCAAGTACAGCCAAGAAATTCTTATTCATATAGCACTTACGCAGATTTTGGTGATTGTTGACTGGGGACTGGTGACCGGGAGACTAAGAAAAATCTTCCCCCATCTCCCCCTCCCCCTCTCCCTATCGGCGTAGCTGCTCCCCTACTACTATGCCTACCAATCCAAAATGGCTCGATCGATCTCAAACCTCTTAAAAGCGCCTCGAATTAATTCTTAAGTCAAGAGATATTATCATATAAAAAACATAGTTTACGAATCTTCATAAAAAACTGTGATGACGCAACAGTTGGCAGTTGCCAGCACTTTGGCAAAATTCACCTGGAATTGGAAAGGCCATAAAATACAGTACACCGTCATGGGCAGCGGACGCCCGTTAGTACTGATTCACGGCTTTGGTGCTTCGATCGGACACTGGCGTCAAAATGTTCCCGCACTTGCCGCCGGTGGCTACCGAGTCTTTGCGCTCGATTTACTGGGATTTGGCGCTTCCGATAAGCCATCGCTGGATTACAGCCTGGATTTGTGGGTAGAACTGCTCAAAGATTTCTGTTCGTCGCACATTCAGGAACCTGCCGTATTTGTGGGCAATTCGATCGGCGCTTTACTCAGTTTAATGATGGTGGCAGACGAGCCGGAAATTTCTGCTGGTGCTGTCCTCATCAACTGCGCTGGCGGACTCAATCATCGCCCCCACGAATTAAATTTACCATTGCGGTTGGTGATGGCAGGCTTTACCAAGGTGGTGAGTTCCAAAGTTTTTGGCCCGTTTCTATTTAACCGCATCCGTCAGAAACACCGCATCCGTCGCACCCTCCAGCAAGTTTACTTCAACCGGGAAGCCATCACGGACGAATTGGTGGATATGCTTTACGATCCTTCCTGCGATACTGGCGCACAGCAGGTTTTTGCCTCCATCCTCACCGCACCTCCCGGCCCCAGCCCATCAGAATTGTTGCCAAAAGTCAAGCATCCATTACTGGTTCTTTGGGGAGAAAAAGACCCTTGGACACCGATTAAAGGCGCAACAATTTACAGGGAATTGAGTGACAACGGTCAACCTGTTAAGTTTGTATCGATTCCCGATACCGGTCACTGTCCTCACGACGAACGACCGGATATTGTGAATGGGTTGATTTTGGATTGGCTAGCTGAACTTTAATAAAAAGTAGGGTGGGCAATGCCCACCTTACTTATGGGAAAATGGAGATGCGAACGCGATTGCCTACGGCACGCACTCACGTTCGATTGTCGCTCGAATGCTAATGCTTACGGCACGCACTCGCGTTTGCTCCTACGCACCACATATTTTGCTTATTCTGCCTTTGATTTTTTACTGGACTGGCGCTCTAGAGGTAGATGAGACGCAGACACAGGAAAACTTTCCATGAAGCGGAGAAATAGACAAAGGTTGCTGAGTTTCGCGGGAGGCGCGACAGTTGGCAAAACGAGAGGAACATTCCCATTTGCCACTCTATTTGTCAGCGCAAATAAATTGACTCTTCACTTCTGCTTTGAA
>NZ_JACJUP010000491.1:0-4638 GCF_014748295.1 Planktothrix sp. FACHB-1355
CGGCGTAAAGCTTGCCAAATTTGGGCCGGTGCCATGCGATCGCAGCTTTCCACCTTATAGCGATTCCGTGTCTGTTTTGGGTTGCCAGAAAGTACCACGGGCGTTACGTGAGAAGGCAACATTTGCAGCAGCGAGGCTAATAAGGCTTCGTCGCCCCCGTTGCCTTTACCGTAGTAGCCGCACAAAACCGCCCGCATCTTTCCCATAATTTTTTACTCAAATGTATTCTCGTTATCAGTTTTTCGTTTCTAGTTGAGGCATAATTGTGGAGATGATATCATATTTTTCTAACCATTCTGCAAAAAACTATCAGTTTTTCTCATAGCTCGCAGAGTTGCAGAAGTAGAAAAATGGGTAAATTGCAGAGTTAGAAGCTGTTTTCGCTAATTTGTTATAAGCGCAAAATATAGAAGTTTAAATCAGCCCCAGGTTTTGACGAAAAATCAAAAAGATTCCATAATATCGATTTAAAAAAGGGAAGGTAGTAAATGTTTTGGTGGCTGGAGATTATTACCAAAGATCCATACTGTATCTACTATTTTGGGCCTTTCGATAGTTTAAAAGAAGCTCAAGAAGAACAGCCAGGTTACATAGAAGACTTGAAACAGGAGGGCGTAGGAGAAATTTATGCCCAAATTAAATTATCCGATCCAGTAGAATTAACTATTTGCCAGGATTGAGCGCTACCAATATTAAAAAATTGTTTTGGTAGCGCGACAGGAAAATGGGATGGAAAGTTAGTCGCGATCGCTACTGGCGATATTGTCTTGGCAAACATCGGATTCACAAATAAAAAGATAAAGCCACAAGCGTTATATGATTGAGGATGTCTGTTTTATAAGATCGTTGTGCACGCGCTTTCAATACCGACCTGGATTATACATATTTCGAGCGTTATCGAGTGGATAGCGGCTATCTGGTTAATTTGGACTTACGGTGAAGTCAGCGGTAACCGAGCGTGGTGGGCTTTGTCCATCGCCATGCTGCCAGCGTTAATCAGCGCTATGTGTGCCTGTACTTGGCACTTTTTCGATAACCCGCCATCGTTTGAGTGGCTCGTCACCATGCAAGCTACCATGACAGTGGTGGGTAACTTTACCCTTTTAGCGGCGGGTTGGTGGATTTGGCGTTCTGCAAAAGGGAAGGCGCAATCGTGATATCTCCTTCATGGTTTACATTTCACATTTCCAAAGATGCCCTGTTTGCCCTATCTCTGTTTCCTTACTTGGGTTTCTTGTGGTTCATCACTCGTTCCGGAAAAATGCCGCGTTTAGCCTTGATCGGTTTTTACATGACGTTGGTGTTTGTGGGGGTCACCATACCGGCTGGGATTTACGCCAAAATAGCGTATGAAAAGTCTTTAGCCAATGTGGATTGGCTGCACGGGGGCGCAGAATTTTTCTTGACGCTCTCAAATATTCTGGTTGTGCTAGGCTTCAGACAGGCGGTAATCGAGAGCAAGCGATCGCCCAAACAGAATATTTAGCTGCCTGGGGAACTGCCGTACTGCGCTCTGGCAAAATATGGCTTCCCTGAAAATCAAATCAACAACAACAGCGAATGCAGTTTGCGATCGCGCATCACCTGCACCTTCGGTTAGATTTTAGTTTATCAAATTTAACTAACGAGAGCCGCACAATTTCATCCCTAACCCTCCCAGCGAAAGCGACGCAACAGGCAAGACTCCTGATTGAGGAAGAAAATAAAAGTGAAGCGTGCCTCTCCCCAATTAATCCGTAACTAATTATGAATTGTTGTTTAAATCCCAGCTGCCAGCAGCCCCTAAATCCTAAAGGTACTAAGTTCTGCCAAAGTTGCGGGGCAAAAATAGAGCCTCTGTTGCGAAATCGCTATCGCGTCGTCCGACCGATCGGTCAGGGAGGATTTGGCAAAACCTATCTAGCGGTAGATGAAGATAGGCTGCAAACGAGCTGCGTGATTAAACAATTTTCGCCGCAAGCGCAAGGAACGAAATCGTTAGAAAAAGCGATCGCACTTTTCAATCAAGAAGCAGTGCGACTGCACCAACTGGGAGAACATCCCCAAATTCCCACCCTGCTAGCCTACTTCGAGCATGATAAAAGGCTGTATCTGGTACAGCAATTTATCGAAGGCAAAAATTTATTTCAAGAATTGCAAGGACAAGGAGCGTTTGGGGAAGATAAGATTCGGGAAATATTGCTGGATATTCTGCCAATTCTCAAGTTTATCCACTCTCGTCAAGTAATTCACCGGGATATCACGCCCACGAATATCATTCGCCGCAGCATCGATGGCAAATTAGTGCTGATCGATTTCGGCATCGCCAAGCAAATGACGGAAAGCGAAACACCTCAACCGGGAACGAGAATCGGTACGGAAGGATACGCACCCCTAGAACAGCTGCGAAACGGTCAAGTCTATCCCGCCAGCGACATCTACAGTTTGGGCGCAACCTGCATATTTCTGATGACCCAAACTAAACCGGACAATCTCTACAATCCTCTGGACGGTCGCTGGATATGGAGAGAACATTTGCTCAAAAAAGGAAGGGTAGTAAGCGATCGCTTGAGTCAGGTTTTGGATAAAATGCTGCAAGATTTGGTCAGCCAACGCTACCAATCGGCAGATGAAGTTCTCAAAGACCTTAATTCTCCAACCTCCCAAGCTTCCGTGTCGCCTGGGATCTCCAAACAACCGGCAAAAGTTACACCGCCGCCAATTTCCAAACAACCTACTTCCAGACCGATTGCTCCTAATTATAGTACCTCGCGCCCACCCCTTTCGCAACCGCCCATTTCTAAACGTTTTACTGCGGCGACTCCGGCGTCGGGATTGTCTGCTGTTTCTAAGTCTTCCAGTAAGTATTGGCGATGCGTAAAAACTCTTGTGGGACATTCATCCTGGGTGATGTGCGTGGCGATGGGTCCCTTTAAGCAACTTGTGGCGAGCGGTAGTTTAGACGATACAATTAAAATCTGGAATCTGCAAACTGGTGAATTGCGACAAACACTCACCGGACATAGCAAGGGAGTTAATGCCCTCGCCATCGATCCGGATGGCAAAATTATCGTCAGTTGCAGCGATGACGACAGAGTGAAGATTTGGGATATTCAAACTGGCAAACAGCTGCACACTTTAACGGAACACAATCGGGATGTAACTTCGATCGCCATCAGTCCGGACGGACAAACTCTCATTAGCGGTAGCGAAGACAGGACGGTCAAAGTTTGGAAATTGCAAACAGGCGCACCAGTCCGCACTCTCTTGGGGCCAGCCGGGATGATTCAGTCGCTCGCGATCGCTCCCAATACGCCTATAGTAGCCACAGGTGGCCTTGACAATCAAATCAAGCTGTGGAATTATGCTACGGGTGAATTCCTCCGCACTCTCAACGGACATTTGAACTCAGTACATTCCGTTGCTTTTACCCCGGATGCGAAAACCTTGGTCAGCGCCAGTAAGGACAAAACAATCAAGCTGTGGAATGTGGCGAAAGGACAAATCATTCGCACTCTTGCCGATCATTCAGGGGCTGTTAATTCTGTTATCGTTACTCCCGATGGACAATATATCATTAGCGGTAGTAGCGATAAAACGATCAAAATTTGGAATTTGACTACTGGAGAACTGCTCGATACGATAGAAGAGCATACCAACCCGGTTAACTCTTTGGCAATCAGTTTTGACGGACTGATTATGGCCAGCGGCAGTTGGGATAACACAATCAAAATTTGGCAAAGGGTGGGTTAAAAATTAATTTTTAATTGTTTGGTAGAGGCAGAAAATCCGTGGTTTTTGAGGCGAGAGACAAGACCTTCGGGATCTTGCAAGCGATATTTTTCTCCGAATCTAATTACCTGACGGCTGTGTTCTCCCGCCAGAATAGCGATGACGGGAATTTTTTCTGCCTCTGCGCCATGATTGTATTCTCCAAAAATTGCTTGCAAGTGTTTGAGTTTTTGTTCGTCGCTAATTTGTTGTAAAGTTAATTCTAGCATCACGACAGGTTCCGGATCGTTTTCGATCGGTAGGATTTGTTCGGAAACTGCTAGATGTTCGGCTTCAATAGGCGTGACTTCTTCGACAATGATTTGATTGCGATCCCGATCTTCTGGCTTTTCTATTTTACAGCGCAGAATGACTGGCGTATCTGTAACAAGCGATGACTGAACAACTTCATAAGTTTTGGGAAAAACGACCGCTTCCCCTTTACCAGTGAGGTCTTCCAGTAGTAGTATTGCCATACGTTCGCCGCTTTTTTTAGTCAATAGCTGTTTAACTTCTGTCAGCATCACAATGGCGCTGATGGGTTTTCTCGATCGCCAATCCTCCACTTGATTGAGATAAATCAATTCGATTCCCTGCTGCTTCGCAAATCTTTCCGCATATTTAAGCGGATGATCGGAAACATAAAAACCCAGTAATTCTTTTTCGTATTGCAACTTTTCTTTCACTGGGAAATCGTTTACCTGCGGCGCTTTGGGTGCGGGACTTCTCACCGATTCCAGATCGAAAAGTGTGGGTTGTTCCGAGGTATCTTTGCTTTTCTGCGCCCAACTTACTACTAAAGGGAGATGTGCGATTAATTGTTGGCGATTGGGATTTAGCTTATCAAAAGCACCGCACCTGATCAGGGATTCCAAAGCGCGGCTATTG
>NZ_JACJUP010000492.1:0-4615 GCF_014748295.1 Planktothrix sp. FACHB-1355
GGGAACGATATGGCATTTAGTTCCACCAATTCGTTTGGTAGCTGATGGAATGACAATTATTAACTCATTTGCCGATTCAATCGATTGGGATGTTATAGTGGCTGATGCGGAAAAGTATCGATTTATTTTGCCTTTACAAAAGATGGTAGCGATATTGTCTGAGTTACTATTAGCACCTATTCCCGGCGAAATTATCAAAAAAGTTCGAGATTTGAAACCTTCAGCTTTTGAACTTATGGAGGAGCGAGTAAGCGCCGGGGAACCGCTGCCTGTCATCAAAACTTTCATCATCAGATATTCTCAATATTTGAAGTCAGTTCAAAGTAGTGGGTTGAAATTTAAGATTATGGGTTTTCCCAAATATTTACAAGAGGTCTGGGGGTTGGACAATTTATGGTCGGTTCCATTCCAAGTTACTCTTAAAGGTATGAAAAGGATACGAAACGATATTTTCAAGTAAACTTAACATAAGCAAGGACTTATAGACGAAAATCTTTCTATAATTACAATACCTTCGCCGTTTCTGAGTAGGTTGGGTTGAGTGAAGCGAAGCCCAATCTACCAATCAAGGCATTTTTAATTTTCACGAAGGTATTGTTCGAGAAACCCGGTTTCTGGGAGTTCAGTTTATTTACGCCCACCTACTTGCTAAAGGCAAACACAAATTCACAGTTTAGTCAAGTAGATACAACAAAGATAACTGGGGTAAAATTGCAGGAAAAATTACGGTATGCTGATAAAGTATTGGTGATTTTAGATACCATTTTTCTGAGGCAAGCAAATCACCTCAGTAGATGCAATTGACACTCTCTCTCCAAGCTAGGCTCTAGCCCCTAAGCCCTAGCCCCTAGCCCCGACGCCCTAACCCCTAGCTATATTTTGTGTTCCCAAAGATGAAACGGCGAAAGTTTTTTGGCAAAGCAGCGATCGCGGCTTGTAGCAAGACGACCGCGACTACCGGTGCAACCAACGCCCTACCAACCATAAGATGGCGAATGGCCACGAGTGGGCCTAAATCCCTGGAAACAATCTACGGAGGCGCAAACAGCGTTTGCAAGCGCATCCGCGAAATGACAAACGCGCCTTTCAGCATCACCCCTTTTGCAGCCGGCGAAATTGTCTCCGGACTACAGGTTCTTTGCAAATTTTGCTATAGGCAGCAATTCCTATTGACATTCTGCCCGCTTAACCTTGTGGTGTAACGAGCAAGTCTGCAAAGGGGTTATTCTGGGATTTATGCCTGCCCCAGCAGTCAGCCAGCGAGCTAACGTTACAAAAATTATTGTAATATTTGATTAGGCCGAATTCTGATTTGGAGGTTAGCAGTAATTTTGCTAGAAAACAGCAGTAAACATTCTCGCAATAAAGTCTCTTGGCAAAAGCGCTTACAGTATAATTTCGACAACTTTATGTCGAAAGGAGGATTCTCAGTCTTTCTGGCCTTATTGTCAGTATTTTTTGCCGCTTTTGCTCTAATGACAGCAGCGCGTTACGCTGCCGATCAATTTTTTCCCAATAAAGATGCAGAATATTCTCCGGATTTATCCTGGGAAGTTTTTGTTCAACTGATCGGTCTAAGAGATGCTGGAGACGATGCCAATCTTGCTGCTAAGTTTGTGGGAGTCATTACCATTCTCATAGGTTTAGTGTTATTTTCCAGCTTGGTGGCTTTCATTACTCAACAATTTGAATACAGACTCCAGTTGCTGCGTAAGGGCAAAAGCATCGTAGTTGAAGAAAATCATACCTTGATTTTGGGATTCAGCGATCGCATCGCAGATATTATTAAAGAATTAGTGGTGGGTAACGAATCAGAACCAGACGCAGCAGTTGTGATTCTGTCCGAGAAAGATAAGGAGAATATGGATGATTTTATTCGCAATAACATCACAGAACTAAAAACAACGCGAGTAGTTACTCGTAATGGTGCAATCACCAGTTTAAATAATCTTAAAAAAGTAGGAGTAGAAGTAGCTAAATCGGTTGTGATATTAAACGATGCTAAACCATCAGATACAGAGCAATTTAAAATTTTATCAGATGCGCGGGTGGTTAAGGCTATCCTGGCAGTTGTGGCTGCTAATGGAGAAGAAAACTTGCCACAAATTGTCGTGGAATTACACTCGGAAAAATATCGACGCCTAGCTGAAAACATCGCTACAAAATCAGTCACTACTCTTAATGAAGCAGATATTTTAGCTCGGATATTAGTGCAAACTTCCCGGAGTGTAGGACTGGCAACAGTATATTTAAACTTAGTAGGTTTTGAAGGCAACGAATTCTATTTCTATCGTCACGATTCAATTTGGCCGAAAATAACCTTTACAGAATTGCCATTTCATTTCCGGAATGGGATACCAATTGGCGTGCGTCACGCAGATGGCAACTTGATACTAAAACCGAGCAAAGATTATAAGTTAGCAGAAGATGATGAAGTTATCATACTGGCAGAAGATGACTCAACTATCCAGTTTTATCCAGAACCTGTAGTGCAGCCTCAAGATCTCGGCTATGCCAATTACTGGACAACACTAGAACGAAAATCTGAAAAGTATCTTATTATCGGTTGGAACAGCAAAACTTCGATCGCTCTTAAAGAATATGCGGAATATGTACTCGAACATTCGCACGTTAATCTCATAGTAGAGGATTTAACGAACGATATTAAAACAGAATTTGAGATTCTTGCGAAGAATTACCCCCACATCAAAATGGAAGTGCTGCGAATAAATTTGGATTCTATAGAGGATCTGAAGCAGTTAAAACCCTATGAATATCACACCATATCCATTTTGGCTGGAAGTGGCGAGAATATCGAGGAAATTGATGCGAAGACGCTCGCCATATTGTTGGAAATCCGACAAATTTTTAAAGAATATATGGCTGAAACTGGAAACAAAGTCACTACCAATTTGATTGCCGAAATTATTGACTCAGAAAATACTGACCTGGTAATCCAAGCAGGTGTGAAAGACTTTCTTCTCACCAATCAATTTGTCTCTAAAATCTTAGCGCAGGTATCCCAGGAACCTGATGTGATGTCAATCTATCAGGATTTGTTTTCCGCAGATGGTAGCGAACTTTATATCAAGCCAGCATCGCTTTACTTCCCAGTCCAAAAGCTCGGTAGAC
Organism: Planktothrix sp. FACHB-1355; assembly: GCF_014748295.1. NCBI lineage: Bacteria > Bacillati > Cyanobacteriota > Cyanophyceae > Oscillatoriales > Microcoleaceae > Planktothrix > Planktothrix sp. FACHB-1355. The sequence continues at coordinate 3,133 of NZ_JACJUP010000492.1, forward strand.
TAACGTTTGCTGACTGCGTACTGGCGGCACAACATCGAGACGAAGTTTGTATTGGCGTTAGAATTGCTGCTCAAGCCCAGGATAAAGATAAGAATTTCGGTATCTATTTAGTACCGAGTATGGATAGGCTGCTTTATCTGACTATCAATGATTCGCTGATTACTTTGGCTGACGATCAAAGCTGAGGAAATTAGGGGGCTGGGAGTTAGGGAAGAGGGAGAGGGAAGAGGGAAAAGGGAAAAGGGAAAAGGGAAAAGATTAATTCTCTCACCCCCCCGCTCCCCCACTCACCTGTGAAATCTCTCCCTTCTCTCTGAGCGATCGAGTGTAAAGAATATCATCAACGATCTTTGTTAAATTAACTAGAAAATCACAAAAGCAATTACCTGCTGAAATCAAAATGCTGGGTTTGAGTCGTTACCAATGGACTGTACTGTTTGCAGCGTGGCTGGGTTGGGGTTTCGATTTGTTTGACTTCATCCTATTTAATTACGTTGCTCCCAATTGCGTGCCAACTTTGTTAAATTTGACTATTGGTTCGCCGGAAGCCAAAGCAGCAACGTTTTACTGGACTGGAGTGATGACTTCGGTTTTGCTGTTAGGTTGGGCAATTGGTGGGGTGATGTTCGGAAAATTGGCCGATCGCATCGGTCGCACTAAAACGCTGCTGCTGACGATACTTATCTATTCTTTAGGAACGGCTAGCTGCGCTTTCGCCCCGAATATCTGGATTTTGATGCTTTGCCGATTTCTCGCTAGCTTGGGAATTGGCGGAGAATGGGCTGCTGGAGTGACAATGGTGGCGGAAGTAATGCCGGAAAAACGGCGGGTAGAAGCGGCTGCTTTATTGTGTACCGCTGCGCCAGCAGGACACTTTTTGGCAACTTGCGTTAATTTCGCGATCGCTGGGATGTTATTGCCGCAAAGCCCTGAAGTTTCTTGGCGCTATATATTTATGTGCGGTTTGATTCCGGCTGTGGTGGCGGCGATCGTGCGTTTATTTGTTAAAGAACCGGAAGTTTGGCTCAAAAATGCCGGAAAAATCGCTCCTCCCCGGATTCGCGAACTTTTCAACCCCGAAAATCTGCCTGCAACGATTAGCGGCTTGCTTTTGGCAATTACTGCGATCGTAACTGGTTCGATTTGCGGTTCTTTTATTCCAGTTGTTGCTGCTGGATTGGCTCAGTCGGTAGCTTTAGAAAGGAGTTTGGATGCAACGGCTACGCAAGTGCTGATCGAACAATGGAAAACGATCGCTAGCAATTGTCTTACTCTGGGCTCTTTGATCGGCACGCTTTTGACAGCTGTTGTTGCCAAATTATTAGGGCGCAAGATAATGTTTTCTCTCTACTTCTTTCTTTCTTCAGCTGCCATTTTAATTATCTTTGGGCTTTCAATACCTCCGGAAGTACAACTTTATCTCTTCTTTTTCATCGGTCTGAGTGTTTTTGGCATTTTTGGCAGTTTCAGCTATTATTTACCG
>NZ_JACJUP010000493.1:0-4702 GCF_014748295.1 Planktothrix sp. FACHB-1355
AATTTTAAAAATTTTGAGTAAACGCGACGGTTTGGTGAGATGCACGGTTTCATAACTATTTTGGATATGGGTTTAATTTTACCCTAGTGGCCAATATTTTACCTATATTTCTCCTAAGATAGATATAAAGTTTTTCATATCCAATACCTGGGTTGGCAATATTCTTAAGCCAACCCAGGTAGTAAACTATAGCCAATTACCAATCAGTATCAAGGGCGACCAAACTCCTGGATGACTGTAGTCATCTGAAGCAATCAATTTCATTTGCGCTCTTCGTAGCGCTTCGGCTTTGCTAATGTTAGGTTGGCGCAATTGGGTATAAAATGCTTCAATTAGCGGTACTGTAGCTTCGTCATTAATATACCACAAGCTAGCCAGCGCACTTCTTACTCCCGCACGAACGGCAACGCCAGCAATTCCCAGTGCTGCGCGGTTATCTCCGGCGGCAGTTTGACAGGCACTTAATGTGAGCAGTTCTACTGGTTGTTTGTTTGTAGTTGAGGCGTTATTTCGTCCGGCGAATCGCAATAAGTTATCAATTTCATCGATCCCGATCCGACGATCGTATCCCAATAAAAAGGTACTGGCAGCATCGACGCCAAATTTACCGTGGGTAGCCATATGAATGATGGGAAAGTTATTTTGGCGCAGTTCTGTTTCTAAGCGATTTAGGGTAAAATCTTTATCTAAGAGTTTGGTTCCTCCCAAAATCTTTTGCACTTCTGCTACTTCGGTTGCTACATTGGCAAGGGGTGCAAATGGTGGCCGTTCGACTGTTAACCCAACGCTGAGAGCTTTGAAGTTGCGTCGATCGGCTGGTTTGCTCGCGGTTAAGCTGAGGCTTGGTGTTGTGGCGATCGCATATTTTTGGATTAAAAATTGTTTGCCATCGTGCAATGCTGCCATCGGTATTTTTCGCAGCACGCCGTCGTTAATAAAAACGAGCGTTTTCAGATTTTTTGATTCCCCATCTTTTTCCATTGGACGAATCAACAAATCGTAGATTTTTTGAGCTTGAGGCAGGTATTCTTCTGTGGCTCTATTTTCCAATAACAAGCGCAATCGATCTATTTCTTGTTGCAGTTGCTCTTGCCCCATCGCGACGGTATAGTTTTTTAGTTTTCCATCAGGCGATCGCACAATCATTTCTGTGCGATCGTCCAAAATAACCGAGTAAACGATCGCCGCACCTGTATCGGCTAAATTGCCATCATTTTGGGCGTTTTCTTTGGCTACTTGCACGCACTCGTCGCCGAAGAAATTCTGTAATTCTGCTAATTTAAGCAACTCCAGAATATCGATAACTTTACTTAAATTTTTCGGTTGTGTTTCAGCCATATTCTCGGCAGACGATGTATAAGTATTGCCGCCGAAAGAGCTAACTGAGTTTGATGGTTGTAAAAGCAGCCCCATCATTTGCCGATAAACTGGTTCTACAGAATCGCGAAAGTCAAATTGCAAGTCTTTGTTAGCAGCGAGAATATCGCTGCGTATACTTTGGAGGGATGCGATCGCTTCTTCGTAGTAAGATATGGCTTTGGGGATTTTGCCAGTAGCTTTTTCGATCCGCCCTGCCTGCCATTGCCAGCGATAGAGACTATCAACAGCATTTATTTTCTGGGCAGCAAATAAAGCTTGGCGATTTAGCTCCATTGCTTCGGTATATTGATGTGCTTTTTCGTATAATTGCGCTAAACTGCCCAGCGCAAAAGATTCGGCTCTGCTGTCGCCAATATGCTTCGATACAGCGATCGCATCAGCAAATATTTTGGCAGCAGCAGATGGCTCCGATCCTACTCCTAAATTAATTAAGGCATAAGATTTTTCACGGGAGTCAGGTATTTTTTGCAGTAACTCATAAGCCCGCTCCCGATTTTGAGCGATCGCTTCTGAATTAACTGCATCCGGCTCTTTGACGCCCTGAAAATTATTGCCGCCCGCCGAGCCAACTGATGTAGAGTTGCTGAATGTAGTGCTGTGCCGCTCTAGCAAGCGATTTAAATTCAGTAAAGCTTGTACAGTTACAGTATCGCTTACTCCCACCTGAATGCTTTCTTCCAATGCTTCTTTGGCAGCAAAAATATCCTGTTGTGCCAGGTTCTTCAACCGCGCATTTTCTCGTTCGTCGCCTTCTATCTGGGCAACATTAGCTTGATAAAGGTATCGATCTGCTCGTTTGGCAAAAACATTGCCCAAATTGTTGAGTGCAGTTTGAATCAAAGCCGATCGGTAATTGGGAATAGTTTTATTGCCCGATTCTCCATCTTTTAATTCACGAGCTATTTTCAAGCTATTTTGGAGGGAAGAAATAGCTTGTTCGTAGTCTCCCAACGACCAATAGGAATTGCCCAACGCTGCCTCTGCTGCTGCTTCGGTGAGGCGATCTCGGTTATGCCGTGCAATTAATAAAGAAGCTTGTAAAAGCTGGATGGCTCGTTTGTGCTGTCCCAATTCGCTATAAGCTTGTGCTTGCTCTACGATTAATTTAGCTTGCTGAGTACGCGAGTTAGGATCGCCTGCTTTTGCATAAATTTGAATGGCTTGTTCCCAGTGCGCGATCGCTTTATCTATCTGCCCAATTTGCCTAAAAGCAACTGCCAAGTTGCTGTAGATTATTGCCCGCTCCTGTGAAGCTGAAGTTTGGGAAAGGGCTTGTTGCCAGAGATTAATAGCTTCAGCATACTTGCCAGCTTCATAAAACCCCTGTCCCTGCTGGACTAGCCGCTCGACAGATAATTGTAAATTTGAGAGTTTAGTTTCGATATCGTCATTTTTAACTGGCAAATTTCTTAAATCTGAAATAAACGATTTTTCAATATCTGTAAATGTTTCCTGCGCTCCCGAAACCGCTGTATTTACTAAAATGCAAAGCAGGAAGCTGACTAAAAATAATACATATCGGCGTCGCCGCCGTCGTAAAGCTTTCATTTGTTAATGTTTAGCGGTTAGTGATGATTCAATTTTATACCAAAACTAACCGCTAGGAGCAAAGATTTAACCAATTTTTTAGCTCTCTGTATTGGGCTCGTGGGTTGGCAATCTTTTTAAGCATTCTGAGGTAACTTCGGGAGCGGCCTTAAATATTGCTGCGCCTGAAGTCACTTTAAACGAGCCAACTATATCGGTTTGCGATCGCAAATTTTCCCGTTGCCACGGAATTTCAGTAGCATTGGAGTCCAAGGGCAAGAAAATAGTGAAGACTTCGCCTTGCTGTGGGCGTTGCCGCACAATCAATTTTCCACCCAGCGCGTGGAAAATATTTTTAGTAACGCTATGGTTAAGACTCAAACTACCTGTTTCCGGTTGGAACATCAGCAATTGACCGATCGACCTCCGAGTTGACTGAGTACCCTGCACTTGAGACATCTGTTGTTTTTCACACTCAGGAATTACACTGCCAGTTTGGGGTTGAACTTGCAACTTGAGTTGATTTCCGGCTGGCATCACCTGAACTTGGATATGACTACCGGCAGGTAAGCTGCGGGTGAAATTTTCAATCAAGCCGGTGAGAACGCGATCGAGCATGGTCGGATCGCTGACTACCTGCGGCATCTGTTGTGGCAAAATCACATCTAGAGTTTGATTGCGCTGAGAAGCTTGTTTTTCCCAACGCGGCAAACTTTGCTGAAAAACTTGGGCAAGCGACACCTGGGTAAGGTGAACCGGCGAAGATTCTTTAGCGGCAGTTTCCAATTCCGCAGCTCGGAAAAGCAACTCCATACGATCGATTTGCTCGGTACATTCGCGATCGATAATTTCCAACCGCTTGATAATGTCTGGTGCCAAATTCTTGCGCTTGAGCAACAATCTCGTCAGAGTGCGAATTGTAGTCAGAGGCGTTCTGACTTCGTGTGCAAAAGCCTGCAACAATTCCACACTCATATCCGTTGTCTGTTGTTCCTTGTCGCTAGCCGCTGACGGCTGAGCGCTGGCGACTGAGGAGTGAGTGCTGACTGTTGACGGCTCTTCCGGTATGTGTTTGAGCAACAAGCGCGTAAATTGCATCACTGTTCGGTAATCCGGTGCGATGGGCGCAAATTGCTCAAAAAACGCATCCAGTTGCAAAACCCGGTCTGGAGAACCCAGAAATACCCGATTTCTGAGCGCTAGCCAAGCATCTCGAACAACTTCTGGTTCAAAAGAAAACATAAAAGCTGGTTGATTGGTGGAGTCTTCTCCCAATACCATCACCAAGCTGAAACTATGAGTTAAAACTAAACAAAACTGTTCGCCTGCCAAAGGATCGACTGGCAGCAAAGGCAGGAAGTTACTATAATCGTTTGTCTTTAGGTTGCCCTCTTGGGCGGGAGGCAGCTGAAACGGCATCCAAGCACCGGGATGAGCGAGCTGGGTGCTGAAAATCCAAGTTTGGAAGCGAGAGTTTACCGCTGAATCGCTCAAAATGGGCACTGGCCCAGCTAAAATCAATCCCTGGGGCGTTACCGGATCGATATCTTCCCCATCGCTACAGGATAAAGTCGATCGCAGCATCATCTCAAGCGCTGCGATCGCCCCACGCCATTCTTGTTCTGACTTCAATTGCTGCAACGCGATCCGATTTTTAGATGGCTGCTGAGTATCAATCTCGGTTGCAGCCTTCCACTTTCCCCTCCCAGATTTGGCGGTTAAGGGGGATTCCTCAGCCCAATTTGGCGTACTTTGGGCTAAAACTTCACTTAGTTTTGGCAGTAACCACTTATGC
>NZ_JACJUP010000494.1:0-4649 GCF_014748295.1 Planktothrix sp. FACHB-1355
TTAAGTAATTCATAAAAAGTAACGCCCAAAGAATAAAAATCAGTCCGGTAGTCAATCCCACGATTCATCCTTCCTGTTTGTTCTGGGGATAGATAAGCAAGTGTTCCTTCTAAAATGTTGGGATTGATGATGGTTTGGCTTTCTCTTGGGAGTAAAGATGCAATACTAAAATCGCTTAATTTAACTTGTTTAGTTTCAGGATTAATTAAAATGTTGCTGGGTTTGATGTCTTTGTGAATGATGCGCTCTCGATACAGAATATCTAAAATATTGCAGAGTGCGAGCGCAACTTCTAAAAACTCTCTCAAAGAGAGTAAGTTCCCCCCTTTTGATGTCCATTCTTTCAAGGAAATGCCCCCAAAGTCTTCCATTACCAAGGCATAACCATTTTGATATGGTTCTAGGCTATAAGTTTGGATGATTCCAGGTTGAGAAAGGTTTTTAGTAATAGTATACTGATTGCGAAATTGTACCAGTTCGCTAAAGGTGGGATACTCATTTTTCAGCAGTTTGATGACAACAGGTAATCTGTCCTTTGTCCGGATAGCTCGATAAACTAAGGTACGACTTCCTGCATAAAGTGTTTCAACAATTTTATAGTTGGCAATTTGAACGGTTGGATGAGCGTTAATGTTTTGGTGTAAGTCATTCATTGTGGTTAAAATAGATAGGTAATAAGTTATTGACTAAGTGGCATTTCCTCTGGGAAATTACCTATTTTGTTCCGCCTTAGTTGGTAAGATGATAATAAATTCCGTTCCTCGACCTGGAGTGGAATTTACGTCAATTGAACCGCCATGTTTTTCCACTACGATCGACTTAGCGATCGCCAATCCCAATCCCGTTCCTTTCCCTACACCTTTAGTCGTAAATAAGTGGTCAAATATCTTTGCTTTTATTTCATCTGACATTCCTGGCCCGTTGTCTTTGATGCAAATATTTACCCTATCTTTAGATTTCATTTCTGTCCTAATAACGATGCAATTTGCCTGGGCTTTTAGCTGCTCAACACTTTGTTCTCTATGAGATTCTTCCAGGGCATCAATAGCATTAGCCAATATATTCATAAACACCTGATTTAATTGTCCGGGGAAGCACTCAATTAGTGGCAAGTTCCCGTACTCTTTGATTACGTCAATCGCCGGACGCCGTTCGTTAGCTTTCAATCGGTGTTTGAGAATCAAGAGAGTACTGTCAATTCCATCGTGAATATCGAAAGGAACTTTATAATCTTTGTCCGCTCTAGAGAAGGTGCGGAGACTGGTACTAATACCTTTAATCCGATCGCAACCGACTTGCATAGAATCCAACATTTTGGGTAAGTCTTCTAATAGATATTCAATGTCAACTTCTTCAGCTTTTTCTGCGATTTCTTCTCCGGGATTCGGAAATTTTTCTCGGTAGAGTTGCAGGTAATCGGTAATATCTTTGACGGCAGCGATCGCTTCAGTAATATTGCCAGAAATAAAGCCGACTGGATTGTTAATTTCATGGGCAACTCCGGCAACTAAATTCCCCAAAGCAGACATTTTTTCACTCTGCACTAATTGCAGTTGCGATTGTTCCAACTGGAGGGCATAATCCTGGGCTTGCTGGTACAATCTCGCATTTTCTAGAGAAATCGCGGCTTGGGTACACAGGAAGTTAAGCACAACCAGACGATCGCTCGTAAAAACCCCTTTCGTCAAGCGATGTTCCAGATAAAGTATGGCGACCAAATTACCTCGATCGAGAATGGGAACACATAGTACGCTCTGGGGTTTGTACTGGAGCATATAATCACTTATTACACCCGGAATATCAGTTTTTGCTCCTTCAATCACGACTGGTTTGAGGGTATTTTTGACATAATAAATTAGCTTGATTGGAACTGCCTGAGAGATATATAGCGGTTCGGTTTGCAGTAGAGTTGTCGGTGGTCGATCGTCAGAGTTGATATGGGCGATCGCACGGATTTGCCATTCATCCCGATCGGGCAGTAGTAAAACACAAGTTTCCGCTCCAGAAGTTTTCAAAATAATTTGAGTGAGAGTTTCGAGCAATTCATCTAACTGGATTTTACTGGAAAGAGCTTGAGCAGCTTGCAAAACAGAAGTAAAATCGAGGGCATCGGAAATACTGCTGCTACTACTACTGGAAGTTTGAATCGAGTGGATAAAAGGATCGCTAATTGTCGTTAGCGTTTCTAATAGATTGAAGCGAATTTTCGGCTGATTGAGGATAGGCTGAAGTAATTGGGGATAGCATCGTTCTAAGTATTCGACTTTCGCTTTCGCACCCCAACGGGAATAACAATAATATGCTTCCTGCATATAGCCTGCGGCAACTTTTTCTTTGCCCCAGTCAATGTAGAACTTGGCAACTAATTCGTTGGCGAGTGCTTCTTCTGGCAGGTATTGGTTTTCTTTGGCTCCTTGAATCGCGAGTTCGTAAAATTCGATCGCTTCTGTTTTGTGATAGATAACTCGATATTTTTCAGCTTCAACTAAATAATATTTATGCAGGTGATTCATGGGAGCATTTTGCGCCCATTGCAGTAATTTTCCTTGATTTTCCTGGACTCGTTGCCATATCTCCTCCGACTCAACAGTTGATTTCGGCAGGATGGCAAGTGCGGCTAGAGAATCGTAAAAATAAAAGACAGGTTCGAGAATCGTTCCCATACATCCTGTCAGATGTTGTCTGGTTTGCTTTGCATCTTTATCAGCTTTGGCAATCTCTCCCAACCAAAAGTTCAAGACAAATCTATGGTGGTAAAAAATACACAACCGAAATACATCTTTACTTGCTTGCACTTGAGAAACCAATTCTCGCTCGTAAGCATCTTGGCGTAAAGTAACTTCATCCTCCGATTTACCTAATAAAATAAGAGCGGCTTCCCAGTAAATTAAATAATGCTTGGCTGTGGTAACTACGTTCAATTCTCGCAAATGTTCGTGATACGCGGAAATTTTTGGTTCGAGTTCGTTCAAAGGTTGACCGGACCAGAAGGAATTTAAGGAAAACATTTGTACGATGTAGACAATGAATTCCAGATCGCCCGTTTCCAATCCAGCTTGATAGCCTTCCTGAAAAATCGGTAATGTTTCTCTCAAATGAGCCGTGCAGTGATGAACGTATCCCGCAAACACATTAAAAGTTGCCGCTCTCGTATTTTTAGCATCTGGCTCTTTAGCAAGCTGGTAAGCTAGTTGCCCGAACTGCTGAGTCTGTGACATATCTTGCCACAGCATATTCAGTAAGAAGGCATAACTAACATAACTAATCGGAGAAAATACACTATTACCAAATTGAATGGAAAGCCTCACCTGTAGCGCAACTATTAAGGGATAAAGTGGCGAACCTGTCAGGTAACACGAAGGTAAAAGGCTATCAACAATCTGCATAATGGCAAGCTTTTCAGGCTCGCTCATTTTCGGCAAATGAATTAAATCTGCAATCGATCGCTCTCCAATCGCGGTGTCTATTTCCTGTTTTGCCTGCTGCACATCTTCGTTGTTTGGGCTATCCGGCAAGCTAATTCCTAACAGTTGAAGCGCAAATTTGCCTAGACCGATCGCATCTATAAATTTATTTCTAGCATTCAATGCTTGGATTTTAATTTGATAAATTTGCGCCCGATCCAAGGGATTTTTTGCCCGCTCGATAACCCTTTCAATCCACAAATCCATCTGCTCGAAATCACCGCACAACCAAGCAACCTCGGCAGCTAATTCGTACAGCGCTAACGTCATTTCATATTGTCGCTGCCAAGCTTCTACTCCCAGAAATGTCATTCCAACAGTAGCGTATGCGCGGGCGGCTTGATAAGCGGTGGCGGCTCTGGCTTTGCGACAAGCAGTTAAATTGAGTTTTGCTAAATCGTCTCTTTCTTCTTGCTCGACAACCAAAGTAGTGCCGTAATTTAACTGATTGACTAATTCAAAAATGCGTTCTTCTCTAGCTTCTGGTGAGATTTTTTGCAGGAGTAATTGCCCGATTTGATAGTGAGCGATCGCGCGATCGCTTTCTGGAATTAAAGCATAAGCGGCTTGCTGGACTCGATCGTGCAAGAAACGATAGGAAACTGTTTGAAAATTAGCTTGATCGATATTTTCTGCTTCCCCCACGTAAAATTTATAAACCTCACTTTGGGGTAAAACCAAACCTTCTTGTAAAGTCCTCCACAATGCCGTTGCCGTTTCTGCCTCCGAATTTTGCGAAACAATTGCCAAGGTTTCCAGATCGAATTGATTGCCAATGCAAGCAGCTAATTTCAAAACCGCTTGAGTTTCGACGGGCAATTTTTGTAATTGCTGCCCCATGAATTCAACGACATCATCGGTGAGCGCTGCATCTCTAACTTTGGTAATATCGCACTGCCAATATCCAGCTTTAAAATCGAAATCAATCAATCCATCTTGATGCAAAGCTTTGAGGAACTGCGTAACAAAAAATGGGTTGCCTTTCGTTTTTTGCGCGATTAATTCAGTCAGCGGTTGCGCCAAATTAGGAGAACAACTCAGGGTATCTGCTACCAATTGATTCAAACTGATACGATCGAGCGGTGCAAGGGTGATGGTGTTAACAATTGCACCTGCCTTACCGATATCATCTAGGGTCAACATCAGAGGATGGGCGGCGGAAACTTCATTATCTCGATAGGCTCC